>NZ_JBSFWR010000039.1:0-67042 GCF_053594915.1 Kitasatospora sp. NPDC002543
CCGCCAGCGGGCCGCCGCAGGCGGCGCCGGCCGCGGCCTGCGCCGCCTCCCCGGCCTCGACGGCGGGGGCGGCGGCGGGGACCGGGTGCGAGGTCAGGCCGAGCCGTTCCGCGACCACGCCGGCCTGGAAGCGGCTGTGCGCGCCGAGGCCGTCCAGCAGGTCCGAGACGTGGCGGCGGCAGGTGCGCAGGGAGATGCCGAGGCGGCGCGCGATGGACTCGTCCTTGAGGCCCTTCGCGAGCAGCACCAGGATGCTCTGCTTCATCGTCTTGGTGACGTCGTGCGCGGCCTGCGGGCCGCTGGCGAACGGCGCCGCGTTCTCCCAGTCCCGCTCGAAGACCGTCAGCAGGTAGGAGAGCAGGTCGGGCTCCCGGATGATCAGCGCGCCGCCGGAGCTGGCGGGCAGCAGGGCCAGCGAGCCGTCCACGATGATCAGTTGGGGCAGCACCTCCGGCAGGGTCCGGATCTCGGCGCCGGCCTCGATGAGCTGTTCCGCGTTGACCCGGGTGGGCTGGTCGAAGCGGGTCGCGTGCTGGTAGAGGCTCCGCATCCGGACGCCCCGGTCGAGCAGCGCCAGGTCGCGCGGCAGTGCCTCGCGCAGCGCGGCGGGCGGGAACGACCCGCCGTGCTTGGAGACCAGCACCTCGCTGCGGCAGGAGTCCATGATGTCGGCGAGCAGCGAGCGCACCGCGAACTTGTCCGGCAGGCGGTCGATGGTGCCCTGCGGGAAGGCGTGCTGGCGGGCCTGGAGGTAGACGGGCACCAGCGCCGCGAGGCCGTCGCGCTGCTGCTGGATGATCCGGCGCTGCTCGCGCAGGGCCTCCTCGCGGGCGCGCAGGGCGGTGTCGCGGGCGGAGAGCAGCTGGGCGGTCGCGGCCTGGGGGCTGACGGGCTGCCAGACGATCCGGACTCCGCCGGGTGCCTCCTCGCCGGGTGACTCGCAGGTGGGGGCCCTGTCGGGCGCCGGGTCGCCTGGCGCCGGGTCGTCGGGCGCCGGGTCGACGGGGGTGCGCAGTTCCCGGAACAGGCAGGCTTCGGTGAGCTGCCGCACGGCCGCCTCGCACTCCGGCAGGCTCAGGTCGGTCTCCGACGCCGCCTGTGCCAGGGTCGCCGGGGTGAGCCGCTCGTGCACCACCGTCCACCGGTAGAGCGTGACGGCCGCGCTGTCGAGCGCGGGTACGTCGGCGGTCGGGGCGGGGCTGGTCCCGGAGTCCATCGCATGCCTCCTCAAGCTGCCAGGCAGGCTCATGATCCCTTGCGGGGGATGCCGTGGCCATCCGCCGACTGGCAGGGTGGCGAGCACGGGCCGGGCAGGACCGCAGGAGCTGCGGAAACGTCCGAAACGTATGGAACTGTCCCCGAAGTGATGGGAGCTGTCGTGATGCGAGGAATCGTGACGCGGACACTGGCCGCGGTCGCGCTGGGTGCCGCCGCCTGGTTGGGCGGGGTGGCCCCGGCCGGCGCCTCGGTGTTCGACGGCGCGACGCTGACGGACCTCAGCGCCGGGCAGGGCGGCCACAACTGCATCCAGACGACGGCCTGGGGCGACGCCTGGTGCCCGGGCCGGCCGCAGAGCTGACGCGCCGCCGCGGACTGCTCCCATCCCCTCCTCCTCGAAAGGAAGCTCAGACATGCACATGGCTCTGAAGCGCTCCGTCCGTCCCGCCCCCACCGCCACCGGCCGGGCCGGCTCCGCCCCCTCCGCCGGGGCCGCGAGCTGACCCCTGGGCTCAACGGGCGGTGCGCACCACGTACTTGCCGGTCGCCCGGCCCTCCTGCATGGCGTCGTGGGCGGCCGGGACGGCGTCGAGGCCGGGCAGTTCGGTGACCGGCAGGTCGAGGCCGCCCCCGGCGAGGAGGTCGAGCGCCCGCCCGATGGCGCGGGCCAGCCGCTCGGGGGCGGTGGCCGCCAGACCGCGGTGACTGAAGCCGGTGACGGTCAGGTTGCCCGCCATCAGGCGGCCGAGCGGGGGCAGGTCGGCGACGGCGCCGCCGCCCGCGTTGCCGAACAGCACGATCCGCGCGCCGGGCGCCGCCACCGCGAGGTCGAGTTCGAGCGCCGCGGTGCCCAGCGGGTCGAGCACCAGGTCGACGCCCCGGCCGCCGGTGGCGGCGCGGATCGCCCCGGCAAGGCCGGCGGGCCCGTCGGGCTCGGCGGGCCCGCCGGTCGCCGGGCCCTCGGCCGCGCCCCGGGCGAAGGCGTGGTCGTAGCCGGAGGCGACCGCCGCCGAGGCCTTCTCCGGCCGCCCGACCGTGCCGATCAGCCGGCCGCCGCCGAGCAGCGGGACGAGCCGGGCGACGGCGTTGCCGATCCCGCCGCCCGCGGAGTGGACCAGGACGGTCTCCCCGGCGGTGAAGCGGCCCGCGTCGGTGAGCAGCAGGAGCGCCGTGGCCAGCCCCAGCGGAACGGCGGCGGCCTCGCGCAGCGCCACCCCGTCCGGGAGCGGCACGGTGAGCGCGGCCTCCGCGACCGCGACCTCCGCCAGCCCGGCGCCGACCGGCGCGGCGACCACCCGGTCGCCCACCGCCGGCCCGGTGACGCCGGGGCCCAGCTCGCGGACCGTGCCGGACACCTCCTTGCCCGGCCGGTACGGCCACTCGGCGGCGTACGCGGCGTCGCCGCGACGGGTCATCACGTCCACGAAGTTCAGCCCGGCGTAGGCGACGTCGATCGCCACCTGCCCCGGCCCCGGCCGTGGTGCCTCGACCTCCCGGACCAGCGAGTTCTCGGCTCCACCGGGTGCGGTCATCACCAGTGCGCGCATGTCGGACCCCCTCGGCTACGATGTTCGACGAACAACGAAATTTGCGCGGGACAGTGCTACCACGCTCTTTCCATGGATGTCGAACATCGCAGATCAGGGAGGTCGACCCATGCCCCGCAGTACCCGTCGACGACCGGCGCTCGCCCACCCCGCGGCCGAGGAGATCGACCTCTTCGACGTCCTGCACGCGCTCTCCGACCCCACCCGGATGACCATCGTCCGCGTCCTGCGCACCGAACCCGAACGGGCCTGCGGCACCTTCCCGGTGGACGTCGCGCCCTCCACCCTGAGCCACCACTTCAAGGTGCTGCGGGAGTCCGGGCTGATCGCCCAGCGCGAGGAGGCCAACCGGCGCTTCTCCGCGCTGCGCACCGTCGACCTGGAGCGGCGGTTCCCGGGCCTGCTCGACACCGTCCTCGCCGCCCACGCCCGCACGGAGGGCTGAAGCCGGCCCGGGAGGTGCTCAACGCCGATGCCACACCGCCCAGTTCTGCGCGGTGTTGGACCGCTCGACGTACCAGTCGGCGGGGTGGCCGGGCCAGTACGCCTCCGGCGGCAGCCCGGCCGCGGGCAGCGGGAGGACCATGACGTTCGCCTCCGCCGGGACGGGCTGCCAGCGGGGGTCGCGGGACCACACCCGCCCCCGGTACACCTCGAAGGTCTGGGCGGCGCGCAGCGACCAGTCGATGTCCCAGGCGAACACCACGTTGTCGTCCGCCTTGATCCCCGCGGCACGGGTGAAGCCGGTCGCCAGGCCCTCCCGGCCCTCCGAGTGCGGCCGGGCGACCTGCGCGGTGATCGTCGTGGTGGCGAAGGCGGCGAACAGCGCCAGCGAGACGCCGAGCGCCCCGAGCGCCCGACGGCCCCCGGCGTTGCGGACCAGGACCGCCGCACCGAGCAGGAGCACCACGGCGGCGCAGGTGCGGGGCAGGTCGACCCGGGCCCAGTCCGCGGCGAGGAAGGAGATGTCGGGCAGCGTCCAGGGGATGAACATCGAGCTGTACAGCCGCTTGCCGGCGGCCAGCGCCACGACCCCGGCGAGCAGCAGGGTGAGCCCGGCCGTCGCCGCCGCCGCCCGGACCAGCGCGCGGCGCCCGTACCCGGCGAGCGCCGCGACGCCCGCCACGAAGGCCGGGGGGACGAGGCAGGAGGTGTAGCGGGCGTACACCCAGTCGTCGACCCGGCCGTCCAGCGGCAGGGCGGCGGAGGCGGCCAGGGCCGTGCCGAACAGCAGTGCCACCAGCACGCCGCCGGTGACCCGCAGCGCCCACGGCGGACGGCGGTCGAACACCGCGCACAGGCAGGCGACCACGGCGAGCCCGCCGATGCCCCAGGTGGAGGCGATGAAGTACCAGATCTGACCCGTCGCGCGGGCGAGGGTCTGCACGGCGATCGACGGGTTGGTCAGCCCCTTCAGGAGCGAACCGCCGACGTTGCTGTCCGGGACGGTGAACTGCGCGTGCAGCCACATCGACAGCAGCTTGGAGCCGAGCACGCCCAGGCCGAGCGCCGCGAGCCCGGCCGCCGTGGCGCGCCACGGAGCCCGGCGCAGCAGCAGGACGCCGAGCAGGACGACGGCGGTCAGCGCGACCACCACGGCGCCGCGGTCGTGCACCGACATCGCGTACCCGGCCGACGCCCCCGTCCCGACGGCGTGACAGGCACGGCGCCGCAGCGGGCCGTCGGCCAGCCAGCCGTGCAGGCAGAGCAGCCAGGCGAGCAGCAGGACCGGCAGGACGGCGTCGGTCATCACGAACTGCGAGTAGAAGACCACCGGTGGCAGCAGGGCCGTCGCGGCGCCGAAGGCGTACGAGCGGCGGCGGTTCAGGCCGAGGCGGCGCAGCGCGACGTAGGCGAGCGGGAAGACCAGCGCGTTGACGGCGGCGTTGACGGCCATGATCAGGTGATAGGCGGTCGTCGGGTCGTCGGCCAGGCGCAGCGCGGGGGATATCAGCAGCGGGTAGCCGCCGGGCACGACCACGCCGACCGGGATCTCGGTCGCCGAGCCGCCGGCCAGCACCCGGGCCAGGGCGAGGTAGGAGTCCTCGTCGGGGTGGACGGACGGGAAGCTCATGGACCGGGAGAGGACGAGCCGGAACAGCAGCTCGGCCAGGTAGCCGGCGAGCAGGACGGCGGCGGGCCGGGACGCGGCCGTCCGGACGGCGGTGGCGCGGACGGTGGCGAGCAGGTGCGGGATGGGCCGGAGCGGCTGTGGCTGCGGCTGTGGCTCCGGCTCCGGCTGGGTGCGGGTCTGGTGCGGCCGGGTCGGCGTGCGGGGTGGCATGGGAGTGCCCCCTCCTGTCGGACTGTCGGACGACTGCATATGTCGTTGGACTGTATATGTAGTCCGATTGGTTGCACGGGGAGGGCAGGTTCCCGCGACCGGGCCGGGACGGCCCGGCCGGAGGCGGGATCACTGGAGGAGAGGGAGCGCCGCGCGCGGTCGTCGCGTCAGACGGCGCGGGGAAGGGGCACCGCCGTCGCCGTCGCCGTCGCGGCCCGGTGCCGGCGGTGGTGCGACGCGGTGACGGCCGCCGGCAGCGGGGCCCGGGCGACGGTCGGCGGGGGGAGGGAACCGGCCAGGGCGCGGTCGAGCGGGGTCATGCCCTCACCCTCCCGCGCGGCCCCGGGGGCCTCCCCCGCGGCGGGGGAGGGGCGTCTCACCCCCTCCGCACGTGGTTCGGCGCGGGCCTCCGTCGACGGAAGCCCGCGCCGGTGGCGCAGTCGACCGCTCAGCGCAGTCGCGAGGAGGACAGGATCGACGCCAGGTGCGCGACCACCATGCCCCAGGTGATCACCGTGATGCCCGCGAGCGTCCACCGCGTGGCGTCCAGATTGCCGAGCCCGGCGTCCACCGCGGCCGCCGCCAGCAGCACCAGCGAGGCCTCGATGCCGTTCGTCACCCGGTGGATCTTGAACAGCGAGGCGACCTTGCGGGCGGTCGCGATGCCCTGGGAGCGCGGCTGCGTCGACTCCTCGGTCGCCGGGAGCTGCCCGCTGCGGGCCCGGGCCACGTCCACCAGGTCCGTCGAGGCCTTGAGCAGCACCACGCCCAGCGCGGCCGCCAGCCCCGCCGACACCCACAGCTCCGACCCGCTGCGCGCCGCCCGTACGCCCGCGCCGATCATCAGAGCGGCATCCGCCAGGTAGGCTCCGAGCCGGTCCACGTACACCCCGGCCATGCTGAACTGGCGTTTCCAGCGCGCCACTTCGCCGTCCACGCAGTCGAACAGCAGGAACAGCTGGAACAGCACGACGGCCAGCACGGCCCCGGTCAGGCCCGGGATCAGCAGGGCCGCGCCACCGCCGACCCCGCACACCACCATCACCCAGGTCAGGGTGTTCGGCGACACCGAGGTGCGCACCAGCTGCCGGGTCGTCCGCAGCGAGATCGCCCGCATGTACATCCGGCCCGCCCAGTGCTCGCCGTTACGGCTCTGGATCTTGGCCTGCGGCTGGCACACCTCGCGCAGCTCGGCGAGTGCCGGAGCAGCCACCATGACGACATCCCTCCACCTGTCCCGAAACGATCACCACAGGCTACGGCCTCCGGGGAAGCGCCCGGACCAGGCGGTATGCCGTGGGCGGTACGGGAGGTGGACGGCAGTGGAACGTCTGCCGGGGCACCCCTCCGGGGCGCCTGTCGGAGCGCCCGTCGGAGCGCCGGCCGAAATGTCCGCCGGGCGCCCCGGGCGGGCGGCGGCGAAAACCGGTGGGCCGCCCGAACGGCCGCGGGCTAGGCTGCGCGGGTTCGCCGGAACCCGAAGCCCCGGGCCCCACCGCCCGTCGCCGACCGCCCGCCGACGACCGCCCGTTCCCGCACGCCGGTCGACGCCGTCCGCACGGTCCGCGCGGTCCGTGCGGGCCGCCGGAGCGGAACGAGGAGCGCAGACCCATGGTGACCACGGGCGGCCCGTCCCACAGCCCCGACCTGGCCCGACTGCTGCACGACCACCGCCCGCAGGGCCCGGTGGAGACCGCCGACCACGAGCGGGCCCGCGGCCTCCTCGACGTCCCCGACGCCTGGGACCGGGGCACCTTCCCGCTCCACTTCACCGCCTCCGCGCTGATCGTCCACCCGCCCACCCGCCGGGTGCTGCTGCGCTGGCACGTCCGCCAACAGGCCTGGCTGCACGTCGGCGGCCACGGCGACCCGGGGGAGAGCTCGCCGCTGGACATCGCCCTCCGCGAGGGCCTGGAGGAGACCGGCCTCGCCGACCTCACCCCCTGGCCCGGCCCCGCCCTCGTCCACCTCGCCGTGGTGCCCGTCCCCGCCTCGCCCGCCGAACCCGCGCACGCCCACGCCGACCTGCGCTTCCTGCTCGCCACCGACACCCCCGGGGCGGCCCGGCCGGAGAACCCGGCGTCCCCGCTGGAGTGGCTCACCGTCGAGGAGGCCAAGCGGCGGACCACCGAGGACAACCTCCGTGAGACGCTCGACCGCGCCGCCCGCCTGCTCCCGGCCGACTGACCGGCCGCCCCGCCCGCACGCCCTTCCCACCCCTCCTCTGGAGACCACCGGATGCACACCGACCAGATCCTGATCTTCGACGCCGACGACACGCTCTGGGAGAACAACGTCCTCTTCGAGCGGGCCATCGACGGCTTCCTGGACTGGGTCACCACCCCGGCCGAGCAGGCGCGCACCAGGGCCCTGCTGAACGAGATCGAGGCCGCCAACTCCGCCACCCTCGGCTACGGCGCCACCGTCTTCCGGCAGAGCCTCGCCGACTGCCTGCGGCAGCTCAGCGGCCGTACCCCCACGGTGGAGGACCAGGCCCGGATCGACGACCTGCTCACCCCGCTGACCAGCCGGAACGTCGAACTGATCGCCGGCGTCGCCGACACCCTGGCCGCCCTCGCCGACCGCCACCACCTGCTGCTGCTCACCAAGGGCGACCAGGGCGAACAGCAGCGCAAGGTGACCGAGTCCACCATCGACCACCACTTCCGCGGCATCCACATCGTCGCCGAGAAGTCGGTCGACACCTACCAGCAGCTCACCGCCGAGCTCGACCTCGACCCGGGCCGGACCTGGATGATCGGCAACTCGCCCAAGTCCGACATCGCCCCCGCCCGCCGGGCCGGCCTGCGCACCGTCTTCATCCCGCACGAGCACACCTGGGTGCTGGAGCACACCGAACTCGGCCCGGACGAGGCGACGCTGCAGCTCGCGGCCTTTCCCGAGCTGCTGCGCCACTTCTGACGGCCACGCCAGGCGGGCCGCACCCGCAGGCCGCGCCCGCAGGCCGCGCCCGTCGGCCGCACCCCGGACGACCGCCCCTCGGACGACCGCCCCCCGGGGGGCGTCAACCCACCATCGCCGAAGCCGGCACCGGCGTCCCGTCCCGGTACAGCCAGGCCCGCTCGGCGGCGGACCAGACGCCGGCCGTCAGCAGGTAGAGCACGGCGGCCACCGGCACCAGCGCCGCGAACAGCACCGACCCGAACGACAGGTACGGCAGCAGGCCCGCCCCCGGCTGCGGGGCGGGCCGCGCCGTCCCGGGCGCTGCCGCCTTCGCCACCGCGGCCGCGCGCCTCGCCCGGCGGAAGTTGACCACCCCGACCGCCGCCAGCCCGCCGAACAGCACCCCGAACACCGCCCACTGCCCGGCGCCGTGCGCACCCGTGACGTGCAGGCCCAGCGGAACGCCGAACAGGGTGTGGTCGAGCAGGTCGTTCGGGGTGGTGAACAGGCGGTACATCACCGAGAAGAACGGAATCTGCACCAGCACCGGCAGGCACCCGGCGAACGGCGACGCCTTCTCCTCGCGGTACATCTCGGCCAGCGCCTCCCGCAGCCGCTCCGGCCGGTCCTTGTGCTTGCGCTGCAACGCGGCGACCCTCGGCGCCAACCGCGCCCTGGCCTTCTCCCCGCGTGCGGCCGCCCGCGCCAGCGGATGCAGCGCCAGCCGGACGGCGACGGTGAACAGGACGATGGCCAGTGCGGTCGGCACCAGCTGGGCGACGGCGGCGACGACGGCGTGCGCCAGGGCGACGGCAGGGTCGAGAACGGCGAGTACGGACATGGTGAAGCGAGCCCTCCGGGGTCTCAGGACATGAGCGATCGGCGGAGGACGGCCACGAAGAACGTCTTGCGAGACGTGCGAGGGTGCTTACGCGGCCGCCAGGGCCGCCCCCGGCGCCCTGGGGCGTCGCCTGCCCCGGGCGTCCGGATCACGCTGCGGAAGGAACGCCGTACGAAACGCCCGGCGCCGCAGCACCCCGCTGCGCACCGCCGCCGGCGCCCGTACCCCCGACAACCGGGCCCCGGCCAGCGCTCCGGCGACCGCCCCGGCCACCAGCGCCACGGCCGCGACCGCGGCGACCGACGCCAGCGTCCCGCTGTCGGCCACCAACTCCCCGGTCAACACCCGGAGCAGGCCCAGCAGCATCGCGACCACGGCCACGGCGCGCTCCCCCTCCCGGTGTCCCGTCGGATTCCTGACGTACCAACACGACGATCCTACGACCGCCCGGGTTCCCGTCGCCATCAGGGAAATCCCCCATCCCCGCGGGGCATCCCCGGGGCACACCCGCGCCCGGGACGGCTCGGCGGCTCGGCGCCCTCCCGGGGGACCGGGCGGGCCGGCGCGGCGGGGTCCGTACGGCGTCGGGCGGGGGTCCGTACGGGCCCGCGCGGGGGTGTAGCCGACGGGGCTACACGGGGCTACCGTGGAAGGGTGAAGACGATTACCCAGCGGGAGTTCCGGAACAACTCCGCCGCGGTGATGGACGCGGTGGAGGCGGGCGAGACCTTCCACATCACCAGGAACGGGGTCGAGGTCGCCGAGCTGCGGCCGGTGTCCGGGCGTCGACGGCTCACGGCGGAGGAGCTGGTGGCGCGGC
The DNA here is from genome assembly GCF_053594915.1 of Kitasatospora sp. NPDC002543. Lineage (NCBI taxonomy): Bacteria > Bacillati > Actinomycetota > Actinomycetes > Kitasatosporales > Streptomycetaceae > Kitasatospora > Kitasatospora sp. NPDC002543. The sequence continues at coordinate 9,615 of NZ_JBSFWR010000039.1, forward strand.
ACGTGAAGCTGCCGCGGGTGGACTACCAGCAGATGCGCAAGGAGTCCGAGGAGTACTTCGGGCCCGAGGAACTGGTGGGCGACGAGGGCGACGACCCGTTCGAGCGGCGGCGTGGCTGAGCGCCGCAGAGCGTCCCGGCGGCGGCCCGCCGGGGTGCTGGACACGTGCGTGTACATCGACCTGGCGCTGCTCAACGCGTCCGACCTGCCGGCCGTGCCGGAGCTGACCGCGATCACCTTCGCCGAGCTTCAGCAGGGCGTGTCGATGGCCCGGGACCCGGCCAGCCGGGCCGCCCGGCTGGAGGTGCTGGGCGCGGCCATGGCCGACTTCGACCCGCTGCCGTTCGACGCGGCCGCCGCCGCCCGCTACGGCACGCTGGTCACCCTCACCATCGCCGCCGGACGGCAGCCGCGCCCGCGCCGGATCGACCTGATGATCGCCGCGGTCGCCTCGGCCCACGGGCTGCCGCTGTACACCCGCAACGTGGCGGACTTCCGGGGGCTGGGCTCGGCGGTGGAGGTCATCGGGGTGTGAGGGCGGCGGTGCCGTCCCGTTCGACCCGGTCGGCCAGCGCGGCCGCGTACCTCAGGGCCTGCCTCCGGTCCCGCGTGCGCAGCAGGACGGTGTTGCCCCCGCGCTTGCCCCGGTCGCGTCCCGCCTTGGCGGCCACGGCCCAGCGGGGGCGGCCGAGCAGGGCGAGGAGCAGCCAGCGGAGCCCGAAGTTCAGCCCCAGGAGGGCGGCGATCGGGATGAGCAGGAGGACGCCCTCGCCGCCGGAGCCGCTGCCGTCGACGTGCCGCATGGGGTCGTAGGCGTGCAGGGGCCTCGCGGTGGCCCCGAGGCGGCCGAGCCACACCACCGCGATCCGAACGGGGCGGCGGTCGGGCCCGGTCACGTCGACGTAGCCGATCGAGCCGTCCCGCTCGCCGCGCGCCCAGGCTTCCCGCTCCCTCGCGGTCGACAGGCCCTCCTGGCGTGCGAGCTCCTCGGCCGCCCGGGCCTCCTGGCGCTGCTCGAACTCCGCGGTCCAGGCCTTCTCGCGCTTCTTCTGCTCGGCGGACCACTCCCGCTCGCGACGCAGGCGCTCCTCGACGTCGACCTGCCGCCCCCGCTGACTGTTCATCCGACCATCGTAGGAGCGGCGTTCCGGGCGGCGGAGCCGACGGGTCGTGCGCCGGCCCGCGCGGACCGCGCGTCAGCCCGGGCGGACCGCCGTTCCGGTCGCGGCGGAGGTACGGGCGGCCTCCAGCACGGCCAGGGCGGCCACCGCGTCGCGCGGGTCGACCGGCGGCGGAGTGCCCGGGGTGGCCAGGGCGGCGGCGATGCCGGCGTAGAAGGCGGGGTAGTCGCCCGGGTCGGTGGGCAGCGAGATCGCGGACTCGTCGGTGCCGAGGGTGCCGTAGTGCGAGGGCTGGTCGGCGCCCCAGGGGCGGCTGCCGTCGGGGCGCAGGCCCGCCCGCAGGTCGGCCTCCTGCGGGTCCATGCCGGGCTTCACGTAGCCGGCGGTGTCGCCGAGCACCCGTAGCCGGGGGCCGATCAGCGGGGTGATGGCGCTGGTCCACAGGTGCGAGCGGGTGCCGGAGGCGTGGGTGAGGGCGAGGAAGGCGTCGTCGTCCACCACCGCGCCGTCGCGCCGCACGTCGATCTCCGCGTACACCGTCTCGACCGGCCCGAACAGCGTGAGCGCCTGGTCGACCAGGTGGCTGCCCAGGTCGTACAGGGTGCCGCCGACCTCGGCTGGGTCGGCCAGCTCCCGCCAGCCCGGCTTGGGCTTGGGACGGAACCGCTCGAAGCGGGACTCGAAGCGGTGCACCCGGCCGAGCGCGCCGCCGCGCACCAGCCGGCTCGCGGTGAGGAAGTCGCCGTCCCAGCGCCGGTTGTGGAACACCGAGAGCAGGACGCCCCGCTCCTCGGCGAGCCGGCACAGCTCCAGCGCCTCGGCGGCGGTGCCGGCCAGCGGCTTGTCCACCACGGTGGCCAGGCCGGCCCGCAGGGCGGCGCGGGCGAGCGGCGCGTGGGTGCGGTTGGGCGAGGCGATGACGACCAGGTCGAGCGCGTCCGGGGCGGCGAGCAGCTGCTCGGGCGTGTCCACGGCGCGGGCGCCGGGGTGCTCGCGCGCCAGCTGGGCACGCCGGTCGGCATTGGCCGTGACGACGGCGTCCAGCCGCAGCCCCGGCGTGCTGGCGATCAGCGGCGCGTGGAACGCGGAGCCGGCCAGGCCGTAGCCGATCAGGCCGACGCGGAACGGACCGGAGGTCGTCTGCGGTGTCATGCGCCTACTCAATCACGAGTCGACCGGTTGCTCCCGGTTTGGTGCACGGCCGCTCCCGCGGGGCGGGCGGCGGACTCCCGTGGGCGGAGGCCTCCCGGGGACGGCGGGCGGCCGGTGCCGGCGTACGGCCGGTGCACGGTCGGCACCGGTGCGCGGGCTGCCGTTCCGGTGGACGGACGTTCTGTCCCCGGACACCCGGGCGGTTTAGGCTGGGCCGCGTCAGGGCCCCCTCGTATGACGCAACACACTGCAACACTTCGGGAGACACGCACGTGGCAGAGCGCAAGCCCATCGAGTCCTGGCTGACCGACATGGACGGGGTCCTCATCCACGAGGGCACGCCGATCCCGGGGGCGGAGGAGTTCCTGCGCAAGCTGCGGGAGTCCGGCAAGCCGTTCCTGGTCCTGACCAACAACTCCATCTACACCCCGCGCGACCTCAGCGCCCGGCTGGCCGGGATGGGGCTGGAGGTGCCCGAGGAGTGCATCTGGACCTCAGCCCTGGCCACCGCCAAGTTCCTCGAGAGCCAGCGGCCGAACGGGACCGCGTACGTGATCGGCGAGGCGGGGCTGACCACCGCGCTGTACCAGGCCGGCTACGTGCTGACCGACAACAACCCCGACTACGTGGTCCTCGGCGAGACCCGCACCTACTCCTTCGAGGCGCTCACCAAGGCGATCCGCCTGATCAACCAGGGCGCCCGGTTCATCTGCACCAACCCGGACGAGACCGGCCCCTCCACCGAGGGCGTGCTGCCGGCCACCGGTTCGGTCGCGGCCCTGATCACCAAGGCGACCGGCGTCGAGCCGTACTTCGTCGGCAAGCCCAACCCGCTGATGATGCGCGAGGCGCTGAACACGGCCGGCGCCCACTCCGAGACGGCGGTGATGATCGGCGACCGGATGGACACCGACATCGTCGCGGGCATGGAGGCCGGCATGGAGACCATCCTGGTGCTCACCGGCCTGACCTCCGCCGCCGACGTGGAGCGCTTCCCGTACCGGCCGAGCCGCGTGGTCCAGTCGATCGCGGACCTGGTCGAGCTGATCTGACCGCGTCCGGCGGCCCGTGCCCGGTCCGAGCGGCCGGGCACGCCCCGTTCGTCGCGGTGCCGTCGTGGGCCCCGTTCCGGCCGGTCGCCGGGGCGGGGCCGCCGCGTGTCCGCGGGCGGACGGGGACGGCCTCCGGGGCCCGGAACCCGCTCTGGGGGAGTGAGTTGTCGGTGGGGCTGTGTAGCGTTCGGGGTGATAGAGGGCGAGCGGCGCAGCAGCCGCGGTGTGGGAGGTAGATGTCGTGACGGACACGGTCGAGGCGGGCGTGGTCGAGGCCGGCGCGGGCGGCGGGCTGGAGCTGCCCGAGTCCTGGCGCGGGGTGCTGGGCGCCGAGACGGAGAAGCCGTACTTCGCCGAGCTGGAGGCCTTCGTGGCGGCCCAGCGCGCGGAGCACGAGGTGTTCCCGCCGAGCGGCCAGGAGTTCGCCGCGCTGGAGGCGACGCCGTACAACAAGGTCCGGGTGCTCGTGCTCGGCCAGGACCCGTACCACGACAACGGCCAGGCCCACGGCATGAGCTTCTCGGTGCTGCCGGGCACCAAGACGCCGCCGTCGCTGCGCAACATCTTCAAGGAGCTGGACGCCGACCTGGGCGTTCCCGCCCCGGACAACGGCTACCTGATGCACTGGGCCGAGCAGGGCGTGCTGCTGCTCAACGCGGTGCTCACGGTCCGCGCGCACGAGGCCAACTCGCACAAGGCGAAGGGCTGGGAGAAGTTCACCGACGCGGTGATCAAGGCGGTCAGCGACCGCGAGGAGCCGGTCGTCTTCGTGCTGTGGGGCAACTACGCGAAGAAGAAGCTGCCGCTGATCGACACCGCCAAGCACGTGGTGGTGCAGGGCGCGCACCCGTCGCCGCTCTCCGCCAAGCTGTTCTTCGGCAGCCGTCCGTTCTCGCAGATCAACGCCGCGCTGGACTCCTTCGGCGCCGAGTCGATCGACTGGCGGGTGCCGAACCTGAAGGAGGCCTGAGCCCCTTCGGGCGCTCCTGAGTGCTCCTGAGCACTGCCGGGTGCCTCCTGGGCGTGATCCCCGGTGCCGGCGTCGGTGGCCGTGGGCCGGACGGGTTCGATGTCCCGTTCGTCCACGGCCACTTGGCGTTCACCGGCGGTGGCCGCCAGCCGGTGCCGGGTGTGCTTAGCTGGTGGCGACCGGTCGCCGGACCGGCGCCGGGAGGGGCGGTACGTGCACGGGCTGGGGCGGACAGGGACGTTGCGGGGGGCCGCGGGAGCGCTGCTGGCCGGGGTCGTGCTGGCGGCCGGGACGGGCTGCGGCGGTCCGGGCGGCGGAGGTTCTCACGGCGGCCGGCCGGACGGCGGTTCCGCCGCCCCCACCGCCGGTACGGAGGCAGGTGCGGGGACGGGCTTCGCCCAACTCCCCGGGCAGGCCTTCTACGTCTCCGACCGGACCAACGCCGCCCACCAGGTGACCGCGCTGCGCGGCCAGGGCCGGACGGCGGAGGCCGACACGCTGCTGCGCATCGCCGCCCAGCCCTCCTCGCAGTGGCTCGGTGAGCAGGGCGCCCAGGAGATCGCCGAGCAGGTGAGCCGGCGGGCCGCCGAGGCGGGCCGCACGGCGGTCTTCGTCGCCTACGACATCCCGCACCGCGACTGCGGCCAGTACTCGGCCGGCGGCGCCCCCGACGCGGCCGCCTACCGGTCCTGGATCACCGGCGTCGCCAAGGCCCTCGCCGACCGCAAGGCCTGGGTCGTCCTGGAGCCGGACGCCGTCGCCCACACCCTGGACACCTGCGGGATCAAGGGCGACCTGGCCGCCGAGCGGTACGGCCTCCTGGCCTTCGCCGTCCAGGAGTTGAAGAAGAACCCGAACGCGCGGGTCTACCTGGACGCGGGCAACCCCGGCTGGGCGCAGGACCCGGAGGAACTGGCCACCGCCCTGCGCAAGTCCGGCATCGCGGCGGCGGACGGATTCGCCGTGAACGTCGCCAACTTCTACGACACCGACCGGAACGCGGCGTACGGCGCCCGGCTCTCCGCGGCCCTGGGCGGGAAGAACTTCGTCATCGACACCAGCCGCAGCGGCAACGGGGCGCTGGGCGGCGACTCCTGGTGCAACCCGCCCGGGCGGGCGATCGGCGAGCGGCCGACCACCGAGACCGGGCGGCCCGGGGTGGACGCCTACCTGTGGATCAAGAACCCGGGGGAGTCGGACGGCGACTGCGGCCGGGGCGAGCCGCGGGCGGGCGAGTTCTGGCTTCCGTACGCGCTCGGGCTGGCGCAGGCGGCGCGCTGAGGCCGCCCGCGCCGGCCGACGCGCCGGCCGACGCGCCGGCCGACGCGCCGGCCGGCGATGTCCGGCGCGTCAGGCGGTGGGTTTCCGGCGTACCGGCCGGTGGGCTCCGGCGCGTCAGGCGGTGACCTGGATCCAGCGGGCGACCGACGGGGTGCCGGCGGCGTCCGTCAGGAACAGCATGTACCAGCCCGGCGGCAGCAGGTCGGGGTTGCGGGGCAGGGCGAGCGAGACTCCGTCCGCCGTCCGTCCGGTGACGTCCAGGGCCACCGAGCGCTGCTCGACGTCCGTCACATGGGTGACCGAACTGGGCCGGATCAGCTTGGCGGTGGCGACCGCCTCCGGTCGCGCGGTGCCGACGGCGAGGGTGGTGCCGAGCCCGGCCGTCCGCGGAACGGCGCCGGCCTGCGGGCGGTCGCCGTGGTACAGGTACGGCGGGGTGTAGATCTCGATGCGCTGCTCGAAGCCGCCCGGCTGGGTCTCGGCCTTGTCCGCGAAGAGCGGGTTGGAGCCGAGCACGGCCACCCGGCCGTCCGGCAGCAGCAGCGCCTCGGAGTGGTAGTCGCGGCCGACGGTCGGCTCGGCGGCGGTGCTGAAGCTGTTGGTGTCCGGGTGGTAAACCTGCGCCTTGAGCAGGTCGCTGTCGCCCCGGCCGCGGTAGCCGCTGGAGCCGCCGGTGGTGAAGACGGTGTCGTCCGGGAGGATCACGCTGTTGAGGTAGCGGGTGCCGCCGGCCGGCAGGTCCGGGCCGGGGGTGAACGCGGGCGCGGGGTGGGAGAGGTCCGCGATGTCGGTGCGGGCCGTGGACAGCGGGGACTCGCCGACGCCGCCGCCGCCGAGCACCATCACCTTCTGCGCCTGCGCGGGCGGCAGCAGCACCGAGGAGGAGGTCTCGGTCAGCGCGGGGTCGCGCAGGCCGGGGACGGGCTGGAAGGCCCCGGTCGACACGTCCCACAGGCCGGGTTCGCGGCCCTTGTCGCCGGGGCCGTAGCCGCCGTTGGAGCCCGAGTAGAAGAGCTTGCCGGAGTCGGTCAGGAAGATCGCCGGGTAGGTCGGGAAGTAGTGGTCGGGGCCCTTGGACCAGGACTTGGTCTTCGGGTCGTAGATCTCGTTGTCGTTGCCGCTGAGGATCTCGCCGGTGTCGTCCAGCCCGGAGACGGTGACCACCCGGCCGTCGCCCAGCCCGGTCAGCGTCGGGTACCACCGGGCGTGGGCCATGTCGGTGACGGGCTCGTACAGTTCGGTGTCCGGGTTGAACTCGAAGGCGGCGCGGATGCCCTGGTACTCCTGCTTGTCCAGGGTCAGCTTCTCGTTCTGCCCGTACAGGTTGTGGGCGTCGGTGCCGTCCAGGCCCTTGATCCGGAACTGGGCGGGGGAGCCGGACACGTAGTCCGGGCCGGCGCCGACCGCCTCCACGTACACGTGCTGCTCGCCGGCGGTGACCACGGTCTGCCGGCCGGAGCCGGTCTTGGTCGCGGCCGGGACGGTCACGGGGGCGGTGCTGGCGTACTCGTGGCCGTCCGGGGAGACGAAGACGGTGCCCTTGGGGAAGGTCCGGGCGCGCTCCGGGCTCTCGTTGCGCACCCGCATGACGCCGGCGGCCTTCTTCACGGCGCCGGCCAGCTTCTCGTAGCGCTGGGTGCCGCCGGCCACCAGGACCCGGCCGTCCGGCAGCGAGGTGTGGCCGCCGCAGAACATGTCGGCCGGGGTGGGGACCAGCTTGTAGGTGTTCCCGGCCGGATCCCAGAGCAGGCTCTTGAAGGTGCCCGCGGTGAACTGCTTCTCGTCGTTTCCGGAACCGGCCACGATCAGGACCTTGCCGGTGCGCAGCAGGGTCGCGTGCACGGCGTTGACCCGGAACTCGGTGGGCAGCGACAGGGTCTGCCAGTGGCCGTACCGGGCCTTGTACTCGGGGCGGTTGATCACGTAGTGGTGGTACTGCTCGGAGGCGAAGCCGAGGACGGCCGGGGCGTTCATCCCGGCCACGGTCAGCGCCACGGTGCTGCCGAGGGCGAGGCGCTTGGTGCGGCCGGCCTTGTGGATCTTCACGGTGGGTGTTCCCCTCGGGAGGCGGTCGGGGCGGTTCTGCTCGGGGGCTGCCCGGGGTGCTCGGGCGTGGCTCCGGTCAGGACAGGGGCGTGCGGTCCTCGGTGCGGTCGGAGGCGGCCCGGGTGAACGGCGGCGCCGGTGGTGTGCGGGCGGGCCGGGGAGCCCGGGGGTCGCGGGCGTGGCGGGGACGGCGCTTCTCCAGGAGGACGGTCGGGGTGGAGGACGGGCCGCCGGTGACGGTGAGGGTGGCGGTGGGGCGGGTCCGGCGCCGGCGGACGGCGTCACCGGCGCTGATCAGGACCGGCAGGAGGGTGAGCAGCAGGGCGATCCAGGCCCAGGTGCGCATCGCGACGTGGTCGTAGCCGGTGAAGTGGGACGCGGTGATCGCGCCGGCGAACACCAGCGTCCAGAACAGGTGGAAGCGGAAGGTGGAGAGCCGGTCGGTGCTGGCCGAGCTGCCCTTGGGCGTCACCACGAAGCGGCTGCGGCGGCGGACGAGCGCCTGGAGCAGGGAGGCCGCGTAGACCGGGCCGCAGAGCGCCGACATCACCATGCCGGCGACGCCGGAGGAGCCGGCCGGCTCGTGCGGGCTCACGTTGTGCTTGCGGTTCCAGGTGTACAGGAGGAGTTGGAGCGCGGCGGCGTCGCTGTAGAGCATCATCCAGATCTCCGAGGAGACGTGCACGCCCGAGGCGCCGAAGCCCAGGTAGAGCACGCTGGACAGGCCGCCGAGCAGCCAGGTGAGCGCCGCCATCGGGTAGAAGCCCACCATCAGCGAGTAGTTGAGCAGCCGGCCGGGCGACAGCTGCCACAGCACCCGCCAGTACCGGGTGAGCAGGGTCTCGTAGGTGCCGCGGCTCCAGCGCAGTTGCTGGGAGAAGAAGTCCGTCCAGGAGGACGGTCCTTCGCCGACCGCGAGCACGTCCGGGGTGTACACGGACTTCCAGCGTTCCCCGGTCTCCGGGTTCCGGCTCCGGTGGAACTCCAGGCCGGTCGCCATGTCCTCGGTGATGGAGTCGTACAACCCGCCGATCGACTGGAGCGCGCGGATTCTGACGGCGTTGTTGGTGCCCACGAACATCGGTGCGCCGTAACGGTTTCCGGCGCGTTGGATGAGGGCGTGGAAGAGGTACTGCTGGCTCTCGGAGAATTTGGTGACGGCCGAACCCGAGCTGCGGTAGTTCCCGTACACCTGGGGGCCGACCACGAATGCCACGTCGGGGTCGCGGAAGTAGCCGAGCATCCGTTCGCAGAAGTCGGGCAGCGGGACGTGGTCGGTGTCCACGGACACCCAGAACTCGTAGTCGTCGCCGTGGGCCTGGAGCCAGGCGTTGTAGTTGCCGTGCTTGGTCCCGGCGCGGAAGCGGCCCTTCGGCCGGTTCCAGTGCGGCCGGCCGGCGCGGCTGAAGTGGCGGACCCCCAACTCGGTGCAGAGCGCCTGCATTGCAGGATCGTTTCCCTCGTCCAACAGCCAGACGTCGTACGGTCCGTCGTGTCTCACGGCCCGGGCCGCGGTCAGCGTGGCCCGGACCATCTCCGGCGGCTCCTTCCCCGGCACACAGGTGGTGAGGAAGGCGACCCGGGTGCCGGACTCCGGCGTCACCGGGACGGGATCGCGGGCGACCAGCGTGGCGTGGGTGTTGGAGACCACGTTGACCAGCCGGAACACCTCGACGACGGCGATGATGCCGATCATCACCTTGTCGCCCAGCAGCACCAGGGCGTTCGTCTCGTCCAGCCGCTCGGGCCAGTGCTCCGGCAGCAGCAGCCAGACCAGCAGCACCGCCTCCACCACCGGGGCGGCCAGCATCAGCAGGGCGGCGCGGATCCGGTGCGGCTCCCGGCGCAGCAGGCTGCGGTACCGGACCCGGTAGGGAGCCGCGGCGGACGGCTCGGGGGCCGGATCGAGGGGCCGGCCGTGCGGCGGCATCGGCTCGGGCCAGTAGACGCCGCCGCCGAGGTCGTCGTCCTCGTCCGGGTCGTGCGCCGGACCGGCGAGCCGACTGAAGTGGCCGTAGTCATAAGGGGCTTCGGGTGCGGGGACGGCCCTCAGCGCGGCCTCGTCCAGCTCCCCGGCGCCTCGCCCGCGGGCCGTTCCGACGCCCCTGCGTCGTGAGAACGGCGGCGTGGTCATAGCTGCTCCCCCCGGAGTTCGCGCCTGGTTCGGCTCGCTCGGCTTCTGCGTGGACCTGCGTCGACTCGGAGCCGTCCGGGTGGAGCGGGGCGGAACGGGTGGAACCGGTCGGCCTCAGCCGGAATCGGCCGGGGCGTCCCGCGTATTCGGCGGGTGCGACCGGTTCAGTCGTGCGTCGGTACGGCGGCTTCGAATCCGGGATCCCGATGCACTTTCCAGTTTCCCCTCCGGGCACGTCGGGATCCTTGGTCTCCCCAACTCTCCCTGAGCGCACCGGTGATCGCAACCAGTCCTGGAGATCGGCGCCGTCCAGGCGTGAAGATGCCGCGGTTCCCGGCCGCGATGGCGGGCGGTGGTGCTATTGCGGGGAATTCGCTCCGGGGGTGGTGCGAGGGGCGGCCCGCGAGGTGGTTTGCGGGGGCAGTGGAACGGCCGGACCGCCCGAGGGGCGGTCCGGCCGTTCCGTGTGCGGTTTCGAGCGGGGGTCCGGGCCTGCCTCAGAGCGGCGGCAGCAGGGTGGCGCCGGTCGCTGCCTGGACCTCGGCGAAGCCGACGCCGGGCGCCGTCTCCACCACCCGCAGCCCCTCCGGCGTCACGTCGACCACCGCGAGGTCGGTGACGATCCGGTCCACAACTCCCCGGCCGGTAGCCGGAAGTGACAGCCCCTCGACGATCTTCGGCGAGCCGTCGCGGGCGGTGTGCTCCATCACCACGATCAGCCGGCGGGCCCCGTGCACCAGGTCCATCGCCCCGCCCATGCCCTTGACCATCTTGCCGGGGATCATCCAGTTGGCGAGGTCCCCGGCGGCGGAGACCTGCATCGCGCCGAGCACCGAGACGTCGATCCGTCCGGCCCGGATCATGCCGAAGGAGAAGGCGGAGTCGAAGTAGGAGGCGCCGGGGGCGACCGTCACCGTCTCCTTCCCCGCGTTGATGAGGTCGGCGTGCTCGGCGCCCTCCTCCGGGTACGGGCCGACGCCGAGGATGCCGTTCTCCGAGTGGAGCACCACCTCGACGCCCGGCGGGAGGTGGTTGGGGATCAGGGTCGGCAGGCCGATGCCCAGGTTCACGTACTGGCCGTCGCGCAGCTCGCGGGCGGCGCGGGCGGCCAGGGCGTTGCGGGGGTCGAGGGCGGGGGAGGCGGCGGCGCCGGTGCCGAGGGCGGCAGCGGTGTCGGCGGCCACGGGCGTGGGGGCGGCGGTCTCGGTGGGCATCGGGTCAGGCCTCCTGGAGTGCGGGGCGGACGGTCCGGCGCTCGATGCGGCGGTCCTCGGGGTCGGCGGCCACCACCCGGTCGACGTACACCCCGGGCAGGTGCACCGCGTCCGGGGGGAGCTCGCCCGGCTCGACGATCCGGTCCGCCTCGACGAGGGTGATCCGGCCCGCCGCCGCGCAGAGCGGGTTGAAGTTGCGGGCAGCGGCGTGGAAGACGCAGTTGCCGTGCCGGTCGGCCACCTCGGCCCGGACCAGCGCGAAGTCCGCCGTGATCGCCTCCTCCAGCAGGTACCGACGGCCGCCGAACTCCCGGACCTCCTTCGGCGGGGAGGCCAGGGCCACCGAACCGTCGGCCGCGTAGCGCCAGGGCAGCCCGCCCTCCTCGACCTGGGTGCCGACCCCGGCCGGGGTGAAGAACGCCGGGATGCCGGCACCGCCCGCCCGCAAGCGCTCGGCCAGCGTGCCCTGCGGGGTCAGTTCCACCTCCAGCTCGCCGGAGAGGTACTGCCGGGCGAACTCCTTGTTCTCCCCGACGTACGAGGAGGTCATCCGGGCGATCCGGCCCGCCCGCAGCAGCAGGCCCAGCCCCCAGTCGTCCACCCCGCAGTTGTTCGAGACCACCCGCAGTCCGGTGGCACCGGAGTCCACCAGGGCGCCGATCAGCGTGCTCGGGATGCCGCAGAGACCGAAGCCGCCGACGGCCAGCACGGCTCCGTCGGGGATGTCCCCGACCGCGGCGGCGGGGGAGTCCAGGACCTTGTCCAAGGGGTCACCTCTTGAGGGAGTGGGAGGAGGGAGGAGAGGGGGAGCGGCGGGGCAAGGGGCGCGGAGGAAGGGGCGCGGAGCGAGGACGGGCCGCGGGCGTGGGGCAGGGGCGTGCGCGGCGGTGGGACGGGCGGGACGGGCGGGAGGGCCGGGCCGGCGGGCTCGGGAACGGCGCGGAGCCCGTGGCCGTACCGGGCAGGGCTGGGGTCCTGCCCGGGCGGGACCGGGTCGGGCACGCCGCTGGGGTGGCTGCCGCCGGCCGGGCTCCGCGCCCCTCCACCGTCACCGGGCAGGGGCTCCGCAGCCATGGCGACCACCGCCATGGGTCCGCACCGACCCATGGCGTCCTGCCACACCCTCGGGCAAGGGAGGCCGCGGCAGGCCGACGGTATGTGGGCTGACGCCACATCCCGGCGGGCTGATGCGTCGATCGGGCACATGTCGCCGCCCCCACCGCACACCTACGGTTCCCGCATCCACCCCGCCGCACCTCAGGAGTCGGTCACCATGCGCAGCTCGACAGCCCCCTCCAGGACCGCCTCCGGCGTTCGCCCGGGCGACTCCCTGACCGGCGGCCCGGCGCGGAAGCTCGCCGCCCTCGCGGCCTGCGTCCTGCTCGCCTCCGGCTGCGCCAAGGCCGGCACGGCCGGGACGAGCGCGGCGGACGGTGGAACGAAGGGCCCGATCAAGGTCGGCCTGGTGTACTCCAAGACCGGGCCGCTGGCCGCCTACGGCAAGCAGTACCTGGAGGGCTTCAAGGCCGGCCTGGGCTACGCGACCAAGGGCACCGGCGCGGTCGAGGGGCACAAGATCGAGTTCGAGGAGCAGGACGACGCGGGCGACCCGGCCAAGGCGGTGTCCGCCGCCAAGGACCTGATCGGCAAGGGCTACAAGGTGCTGGCAGGATCCACCGCCTCCGGGGTGGCCCTCCAGGTCGGCCCGATCGCCGCCCAGAACAAGGTGCTCTTCATCAGCGGCCCCGCCGCCGCCGACAAGGCCACCGGACTGAACACGTACACCTTCCGTTCCGGCCGCCAGTCCTACCAGGACATCAAGACCGCGGCCTCGTTCGTCGGTGACGCCAAGGGCAAGAAGGTCACCGTGCTCGCGCAGGACAACGCTTTCGGCCAGGCCAACGTGGCCGCCGTGAAGGCGCTGCTCGGTGCCGAGGGCGCGACGGTCGACCAGGTGCTCGCCCCGCCGAGCGCCACCGACCTCACCCCCTTCGCCACCCAGGCCAAGACCGCCAAGCCCTACCTGCTGTTCGTCGCCTGGGCCGGCGACACCGCCTCGGCCCTGTGGACGGCGCTCAACCAGCAGGACGTGTTCGCCGACACCAAGGTCGTGACCGGCCTCGACCTGGCCGCCTCCTACCCGCTGTTCGGCCCGGCCGGCGAGAAGATCTCCTTCCTGAACCACTACTTCGACGGCGCCGCGGGCACCCCGGTCGAGAAGGCCATGACCGAGGCCGTCACCGCCGCGGGCGGCAAGACGGACATCTTCACCCCGGACGGCTTCACCGCCGCCCAGATGATCGTGCACGCCGTCGAGTCCAACCACGGCTCCGCCGACGACACCTCGGCCCTGGTCAAGGCGCTGGAGGGCTGGAGCTTCGACGGGGTGAAGGGAAGGACCACGGTTCGCGCCGAGGACCACGCCCTGCTCCAGCCGATGTTCCAGGTGCGGCTGACCGGCACCGGCGCCGCCGCCAAGCCCTCGGTGGAGAAGACCCTGACCGCGGACGAGGCGGCACCTCCGGTCACCCCGATGGCGGGCTGATCCCCATGTCCGCCCGCACCACCTCCACCCCTGCCACGTCCTCCACGCGCTCCTCCGCGTCCTCCTCCCCGGTGCTGCGCCTGGACGGGCTCGGCTGGTCCGTCCGCGGGGTGCCGATCGTCGAGGACGTCTCCTTCTCGGTCGGCGAAGGCGAGTTCATCGCCTTCATCGGGCCCAACGGCGCCGGCAAGACCTCCCTGTTCAACCTGGTCTCGGGCATCTACCCAGCGACCCACGGCAGCCTCCACCTCGACGGCGCGGACATCACCGCCGATACGGTGCACGCCCGGGCCCGCCGCGGGCTCGGCCGCACCTTCCAGACCTCCTCCCTCTGGCCGGGGATGACCGTCGCCGACCACGTCCGCCTGGCCGCCCAGGCAGCGGCCGGACCGGGGGCCTCGTACCGGCTCTGGCGCCGCGCCGACCGCTACGAGCGGCAGCTGGCCGACACCCTGGAGCGCACCGAACTCACCCACCGCGCGGACACCCTGGCCGGCGCGCTCTCCCACGGGGAGAAGCGCAAGCTGGAGCTGGCCGTCCTGCTGGTCTCCGAGCCCCGCCTCATCCTGCTGGACGAGCCGATGGCCGGTGTCAGCGCGGAGGAGGTGCCCGCCCTCACCGAGCTGATCCGTTCCGTCCACCGGGACCTGGGCCGGACCGTCCTGATGGTCGAGCACCACATGGACGTCCTGCTCGGCCTGGCCGACCGGCTCGCGGTGATGCACCACGGCACCCTGCTCGCCCTGGACACCCCCGAGGCCGTGATGGCCGACCCGACCGTGCAACAGGCCTACCTGGGTGAGGCGTTGTGACCTCCTCTCCGCTCTCCGCCGGGCGCCCCGCTCCTTCGGGGCGTTCCGCATCCTCTCCGTCGTCCGTCGGCGGACCCCTCCTCTCCGTGCGCGATCTGCGGGTGGTCATCGACGGGCTGCACATCCTGCACGGCGTGGACCTCGATGTGGCCCCCGCCGGGGTGACCGCGCTCCTGGGCCGCAACGGCGCCGGAAAGACCACCACCGTCAAGGCCGTCATGGGCCTGGTGCCGCGCACCGGAAGCATCCGTCTCGACGGCGCCGAACTCGCCTCCCTTCCCACACATCTGGTCGTCCGCCACGGCATCGGCTACGCGCCCGAGGACCGGGGGATCTTCGCCGGCCTGACGGTCGCCGAGAACCTCCGCCTCGCCGAGCGCGCCGCCGGGAGCGGGGGCGAAGCCGGTGAGCCGAACTACGCGCTCGTCCACGAGCTCTTCCCCGAACTCAAGCAGCGCGCCGGCCAGTTGGCCGGGACGCTCTCCGGCGGTCAGCAGCAGATGGTGGCGATCGGCCGGACGCTGCTCAACCGCAACCGGTTGATCATCGCCGACGAGCCCACCAAGGGCCTGGCCCCGAAGATCGTCGCCGAGGTGGCCGACGTGCTGGCCCGCGCGGCCGAGGCCGTGCCCGTCCTGCTGGTCGAGCAGAACCTCGCCCTCGTCCGCCGACTGGCCGGCACCTGCGCCGTCCTGGCCGACGGCCGTACCGCCCACCGCGGGGACACCGCCGAGCTGTTGTCCGACGAGGAGGCCGCGCGCCGCCTGCTCGGCGTCGGCTCCCGCCACCCGCTCGCCGGCGGGCCCCGGCCCGCCGCCTCCTCCGTCCTCACCGCCGAGGTGAAGCCCTGATGGACACCGTCGTCCTCCTCTTCTGTACCGGGCTCGGTCTCGGTGCGCTGTACTTCCTGGTCGCCTCCGGTCTGTCGCTGATCTTCGGTCTGATGGACGTGCTCAACTTCGCGCACGGCGCCCTGCTCTCCATCGGCGCCTACGCCACCTGGTGGGCCGGTGTCGAGGCCGGCTTCTCCTTCTGGCTCGCGGTGCCGTTCGGCACCCTGGTCGGAACGGCCGCCGCCGTCCTGTTGGAGCTCTTCCTGATCCGGCCGCTCTACAGCCGACCCCGCGACCAGATCCTCGCCACCGTCGGGGTCGGGCTCGCCGTGCCCGCCCTGCTGATGGGGATCTGGGGCGCGGACTCCCGCCCCTTCCCCCAGCCGGAGCTGCTGTCCGGCACCTGGCACGTGCTCGGTGCGACCGTCCCGGTCAACCGGTTCGTGCTGGTGGCCGCCGCCGCACTGTTGCTGCTCGCTCTTCGGTTGTTCCTCGCCCGCACCCGCTACGGGCTGATCGTCCGGGCGGGCGTCGAGGACCGGGCGATGGTCACGGCGCTCGGCATCGACGTCCGGAAGGCGTTCACCCTCGTCTTCGCCCTCGGCGGGGCGGCCGCCGCCCTCGGTGGCGCCCTCGGCGGCCTCTACTTCGGTTCGGTCAATCCCGGCCAGGGGACCGGCCTGCTCATCTTCGCCTTCGTCGTCGTGGTGATGGGCGGCATGGGCTCCGTGACCGGAGCCGCCGTCGCCTCCGTGGGCGTCGGCCTCGTCCAGCAGTTCGCCAACTACTACACCGGCGCCGGGCTCGGCGACCTCTCGGTCGTCGTCCTGCTCGCCGTGCTGCTTCTCGTCCGACCCCGTGGACTCACCGGGAGGCTCGCGTGAGCGCCGAAACACCGATCACGAGCACCGGTGGCCCCGGGGCCGACCGCAGCGCCGTCCGTCCGGCAGGGGGGACCGACACCAGCCCCGCCGACACCGCCACTGTGGCAAGGGGGACTGACACCGGCCTTGCCGAGACCCATGGTGAACACAGGACCGAGTCCGGCATCATCCCTCGAACAGGTGATTCGGTCACCAATCGCCGGACAGGCGTGCACAGAGCGCTACGCTGGTGGCCGATCGCCCTGCTGATCACGCTCCTTGTCGCCCCGTACAGTGCGCTTCCCGTCCCGGGACTGCTCGACGGCCCGCTCGGCAGCCCGGGAAGCCTCCAACTGCTCGCCCTGTGCCTGCTCTACGGGGCGCTCGCCACCGGCTACGACCTCCTGCTCGGCCGGACCGGACTGCTCTCCTTCGGCCACGCGCTCTACTTCGCGACCGGCCTCTACGCCACCGACCTCGGCATGCTGGAGCTCCGGCTGCCGTTCGCCGCCGCCGCGGTGTTCGGCGTCGCCTGCTCCGTACTGCTGGCCCTGCTGCTCGGCTCGGTCAGCCTGCGGGTCACCGGCATCGGCTTCTCCATGGTCACCCTCGCCTTCGCCCAGGCCGGCTCGATCCTCGTCCAGCGCAACCCCGGCGGCGTCACCGGCGGCGAGGAGGGCCGGTCCGCCCCGGCCGACCTGCTGCCCTCCGGCCTGCTCGGGATCGAGAACACCGCCAACCTCTACTGGATCGCCGTCGGCTACCTGGTGCTGACGCTCGCCGCGGTCCACTGGGCCGTCAGGTCGCCGATCGGCCGGGTCTGGGAGGGCATCAAGGAGAACGAGCGCCGGGTCGAGGTACTCGGACTGCGGCCCTACGGCTACAAGTTGGTCGCCTTCGTGCTGGCTGGCGGGCTCGCCGGGCTGGGCGGGGTGGTCTACCTGCTGCTGACCGGCGGCGCCACCCCGCAGGCCGCCACCTCGGACGCCACGCTCGCGCTCCTGGTCATGGTCGTCCTCGGCGGCTCCGGCACCCGCTGGGGGCCGTTGCTCGGCGGTGTCCTGTACACCTGGGCGAGCCACCGGCTCGGCGACCTCGCCAACTCGTCGACCGTCGCCGACCTGCCGGCCCTGCTGCGCGTGCCGCTCTCCCAACCCCTGTTCCTGCTGGGCGCCCTGTTCGTCGCCGTGGTCTACCTGCTGCCCGGCGGCCTGGCTAGACTGCCTGCCCGCATCCGATCCGCCCGGTCCGCCCGCTCCGCTCCGGCGACGGCCGGGCTCGGCACCGCCCACCCCACCGGAGGTACCCCCGCGTGAGCCAGTCGCCGCTGAAGCCCGAGGAGTCGACCGTCCCCGTGCCCGGTGGGGACCTGGCCGTCCTGCGCTGGCCCGCCGACGACCCGCGGGCCCCGACGATCGTGGCGGTGCACGGCATCACCGCCAACGGCCTCGCCTGGTACGAGGTCGCCCGCCGGCTCGCCGGCCGGGCCACCCTGCTCGCGCCCGACCTGCGGGGCCGCGGCGCCAGCCGCTCGGTCGCCGGACCGTACGGGCTGGCCCGGCACGCCGACGACGTGGCCGCGCTGATCGGCACGCTCGGATCGGGGCCCGTCACGGTGGTCGGCCACTCGATGGGGGCCTGGGTCACCGCCCTGGCCGCCGTCCGGCACCCCGACCTGGTCCGCCGCGTCCTGCTGGTCGACGGAGCGGTGACCTTCCCGCTGCCGCCGGGCATCCGCGAGGAGGACGCCCTGGCCGCGGTGCTCGGCCCCGCACTGGCCCGGCTGTCCACGACCTTCCCGGACCGGGGCGCCTACCGGGAGTTCTGGCGCGGGCACCCCGCCTTCGCCGGTGAGTGGACCGAGGGGATCGACGCCTACACCCAGCGCGACCTCGTCGGCACGGAGCCCGAACTGCGCTCCTCCTGCGTGCTGGAGGCCGTGCAGACCGACGGCGCCCAGGTCCTGCTGGACGAGGACGCGGCCGCCGCCGTCCACCGGCTGCCCTGTCCGGCCGACCTGCTCTGGGCCGAGCGCGGCCTGCTCGACGAGCCGCAGGGCCTCTACGACCACGAGCGGATCGCACTGGCCGGGCTGGACCCGGAGCGGGTGCCCGCCTCGCCGGTGCCGGACACCAACCACTACTCGATCCTCTGGGGCGAGGCCGGGGCGGAGCGCATCGCCCGCCTCCTGCTCGCGGACGTCCCCGCCGCCGGATAGCCGGCCGCCTCGGACGGTCGGCCGCCTCGGGCCGACCCGGAACGACGCACCGGCCGACGGGGCCCGAACCCCCGTCGGCCGGTACCGGTGCCGTATCCGCCGTCCGTGTCCGCGCCGGTGTCCCGCCCCGGCGCCGGGCGGGTCAGCCCGCCGTGCCGAGGAAGCTCTCCCAGCCGCCCGCCGGCGCCTGGCCGACGTTGAGCGAGCGCAGCTTGCGCACGGTGGACTGGTCCTGCACCTCCAGCCACTCGACCAGCTGCTTGAAGGAGACCAGCCGGACATCGGGCTTGCCCGCGATGCTCTTGAGGGTCTCCTCGACGGCGTCCATGTAGATGCCGCCGTTCCACTGCTCGAAGTGGTTGCCGATGAAGAACGGCGCGCGGTTGCTGTTGTACGCCCGCTCGAAGCCCGCGAGGTAGGAGTTGGCGGCCTGGGTGCGCCACTCGCCGTACATGGCGGGGTCGCCCTTGGTGCTGCCCTTGGACTGGTTGGCCAGGATGTTGTAGTCCATCGACAGGACCTGGAAGTTGTGCCCGGGAAAGGGGATGGACTGCAGCGGGAAGTCCCAGACCTTGCCGTCCTGCACCTTCTGCGGCCATATCTGCAGCCCGCCCGAGGAACTGGCGTCGTACTTCCAGCCCAGCTTGGCGATGGTCGGCAGCAGCGCCTTCTGGCCCTCCAGACAGGGGGTGCGGCCGCCGATGAGTTCCTTCTTGTAGTCGAAGGGGAGCGGGTCGACGTCGGTGAAGCCGGTGTTGGTCCGCCACTGGGTGACGAAGCCGATCGCCTGGTCGATCTCGCTCTGCCAGTCCTCGGGGGTCCACATGTTGACCCCGTTCTTGTCCGGACGGCTGGAGCAGAAGTGCCCGTTGAAGTGGGTGCCGATCTCGTGCCCGGCCAGCCAGGCCTGGCTGATGAGCTTGAGCGTGCTCTTCACCGCGCCGTCCGACAGGTACGGGATGTCGGAGGCGCCGACCGAGTGCTTCGGCGGGTGGTAGAGGTCGGCCTTGCCCTTGGGCAGGGCGTAGATGCCGGAGAGGAAGAAGGTCATCGTGGCCTTGTACTGCTCCGCCAGCTTCAGGAAGCGGGGGAACTGGCCGTCCTCGGTGCCGCCGGCGCCGTCCCAGGAGAAGACCACGAACTGGGGCGGGCGCTCGCCCGGCTTGAGCTTCTCGGGCTTGGGCTGGTTCGGCTGGGGGCCGGTGTCCGCGTTGGAACCGTCGCCGATCGGGGTGCCCTTGGGCACCACCGCCTGGGTGGGGTCGCCGGTCCCGGCCGGGTTGGTGCTCGCGCCGCCGGGACCGGGGGAGGTGGTGCCCCGGCCCGAACCGGACCCGCCGCTGGAGCAGGCCGTGACCGCGCCGAGGGCAGCGGTCGCGGCGGTCGCACTGAGCACCGTCCTGCGCGAGATGTTGGTCATCGTCTCCCCTGGATGCCGATACCGGTGGTGAGGGCGGCCCGCAGCCGCACCGGTCAAATCGGGCAATTTGATGAGTATTCCGCCGTTAGCATGTCATGTCGCCGCAGTAGCCACCAAGGTCGCCGAGCGCTGACGACTCTGAACACGCCGGGCGCATCCGGCTGGGCTGCGGGGATGCGCCGACTGTTGCCGTCCTGTGACGCTTCCCGCCCCGTGCGGCCCGGTCAGTACGGTACCGCCGGGCCGCCCGCCGCCCGGCGGAGTTCGTCAGCGTTCGGCCGGGTTGGTCGCCCTTTTGGGGAAACTTTTGCCCCGTGCTGCCCCTGGCGGCCGGAGGCCCGCCAGGGGAACCGCCCGTCAGGTGTACGGACCCCCGGAGCGGGCCGTACGGAGGGGGGTGGTCGGGGCGGGTCGGTCCGGTCACCCCGGGTGCGTCACCGGGGTCGGCCGGTCGGCCGGGCGTGAGCGGCGGGAGGGCCGTCAGAGCGCGGCGAGCCGCCGGGTGCGCCGCACCATGCGCGCGATCGCGGTGCTGATGGCGGTCGCCGCCACGCAGGAGACCGCCAGGCTCAGCCAGGCCGTGTCGAACCAGTGGCTGTTCAGCCAGCCCAGCGTCACGATGTAGGCGGCCCAGACCAGCGCCGCCAGCGCGGACCAGTGTAGGAACCGGTGCGGGTGGGCGGGGGAGTGGCCGATCGCCAGGTCGAGGACGGTCCGCCCGGCCGGGACGAACCGCGCGATTACCACCATCGCGGCGGCCGCCCCGTGGGGGCGTTCGATCAGGGCCTCCTGGACCCTGGTCACGCTGGCGGCGAGTTTCGGACGCCGGGCGAGCCGGCGGTGCAGCACCGGGGCGCCGCGCCGGGCCAGGTTGAGCAGCAGGAGGTCGCCCAGGAAGGAGGCCACCGCCACGCCCAGTCCGAGCAGTACGGGCGCACCGTTGATCTGCGCGGTCTTGAGCACGGCCAGGATGACCAGCGTTCCGCTGGGGATGAACGGAAGGAGGGCGTCCCCGAGCACGGCGACGAGCGCCAGCGCGCAGATCCACGAGGATCCGATCGCGGCCACGAAGTTCAAGGCCCTTTACTCCCTCCACGCCTCCCGGGGGAGCAGGTGGCTCAGAGGTCAACGCTAGCGCCTCGACTTTTCATGGCATGAAGCACCCCGGTATGGCATCGGTCACGGCCGCTGATTCCGGCCGCGTCGGACAACGGCGAATCGCGCGTCCGGGCCGGTCAGGGCGGGGGTGCCCGGGTGGCGGAGGGCCGCCGGAACCCGAACGAGCCCCCGGGGCGGGGTGCCGCGCCGAGGGCTCGCAGTGATCGTCCGGTGCTGGTCCAGCCCGACGATCTTGCTGGTGGAGTGCGGATCCCGTTCCGGCGACCCGCTCCGGGCCCAGCCTGCCGGACACCGGGCCCCTGCCGCGAGTACCCGCGTTGGCGACTTCCGGCGCTGGCGGGAAGTCGCCAACCGTGTTCGGCCGCTGGCTCTCCGTCAGCCGGGCCGCCAACCGGACTTCCGTGCGAAATGGCCGAAACCCGTCCGGACCGTGGCCGGACGACACCCCGGGAACGGGAACAGCGAGCCCCCGGCCGGGGTTGACCCCGGTCGGCGACAGAGACCGGCGGGCCACCCGGGCCCGCGCGGTCGCCCACGACGGCCGGCTCGAGACGGCCGGCTCAAGGACGACAGCCAGGAGGGCGGACGGAATGACCACCGAGGACCAGCAGGAGCAGGGGACCGAGCCGCCGGCCGGCACGGCGATCAGGGGCGTCGCCCGTGGAACGGCACCCGCGCCGCTCTCGATCCTCGACCTGGCCACCGTCGGCGTCGGCCACACGCCCGCCGAGGCCCTCGCCGCCACCACCGAACTGGCCCGCAAGGCCGAGCAGTGGGGCTACCACCGCTTCTGGGTGGCCGAGCACCACGGCATGCCCGGGGTGGCCAGCTCCACCCCCGCCGTCCTGATCGCCCACCTCGGGGCCCACACCACGACGCTGCGGCTCGGCTCCGGCGGCGTCATGCTCCCCAACCACGCGCCGCTGGCCATCGCCGAACAGTTCGGCCTGCTGGAGGCCCTGCACCCCGGGCGGATCGACCTCGGGCTCGGCCGGGCCCCCGGCACCGACCCGGCCACCGCCCGGGCCCTGCGCCGCGGGCTCACCGAAGGCGCGGACGACTTCCCGCAGCAGCTCGCCGAGCTGACCCACTTCCTGGACGGCGACTTCCCGGACGGCCACCCCTACGCCCGGTTGACCGCCGTCCCCAAGGGCGAGGGCCGCCCGCCCGTCTGGCTGCTCGGCTCCTCCGGCTTCAGCGCCCAGCTGGCGGGCCGCCTCGGCCTCCCGTTCGCCTTCGCCCACCACTTCAGCAGCGCCAACACCGTCCCGGCGCTGGACCTCTACCGGTCGTCCTTCCGCCCGTCGGCCGTGCTCGCCGAGCCGTACGCGCTGATCGGAGTCAGTGCGGTCGCCGCCGACGACGAGCCCTCCGCCCGGCGCCTCGCCCGCTCCGCGGCCCTCGGCATGCTCCGCCTGCGGCGTGGCAACCCCGGCCCGATCCCGACCCCGGAGGAGGCCGAGCAGTACCCGTACAGCCCGGCCGAGGAGGACTTCATCGACAGCTGGCTCGACAACGTCGTGCTCGGCGAGCCGGGCCGGG
The DNA here is from genome assembly GCF_053594915.1 of Kitasatospora sp. NPDC002543. Taxonomy (NCBI): domain Bacteria; kingdom Bacillati; phylum Actinomycetota; class Actinomycetes; order Kitasatosporales; family Streptomycetaceae; genus Kitasatospora; species Kitasatospora sp. NPDC002543. The sequence goes on from NZ_JBSFWR010000039.1 coordinate 31,936, forward strand.
TCGCCGACGGGCTGGAGGCGCTGCGCAAGCGGACCGGCGTGGACGAGCTGATGGTCACCTCGCACATCCACGGGCACGAGGCCCGGCTCCGCTCGTACGGCCTGATCGCCGAGGCGTACGGCCTGACGGCGACGGTCTGACGGGGGTGCGCTGACGACGGTGCCTTGACAGCACTGCCCCGGCGGCCCGGGTGCGACCGGCCGCCGGGGGCCTTCCGGGTGGCGGGCCCGTCCCTGGTTAGCCCCGCTCCGCGGCTAACGGCCGTCCAGGGAGGGGCGGCCCTCGCGGAGTATGGCGGCGACCAGCTCGGCCTCGCCCGGGCGGGCGAAGTACCAGCCCTGGGCGGTGTCGCAGCCGGTCAGCCGCAGGCGCTCGGCCTGGGCGGCGCTCTCGATGCCCTCGGCGGTGACGGTCAGGCCGAGGGTGTGGGCGAGCTGCACCATCGCGCCGACGATCTGCTCGTCCGCGTCGCTGCGGCGGGAGCCGAGCTCGGGGCGGCCGGGGCGGTCCGTCGGGGCGGGCTCGCGGAAGCCCTCGATGAAGGTGCCGTCGAGCTTGAGCACGTGGACCGGCAGCCGGGAGAGGTAGGCCAGGTTGGAGTAGCCGGTGCCGAAGTCGTCGATCGCGATCCGCACGCCCATGTCGGCGAGCGCCTGGAGCGCCTGGAGGGGGCGGCCGCCGGGGCCGAGCAGGGCGCTCTCGGTGATCTCCAGCTGGAGGAGCCGGGCCGGCAGGCCGGTGCGTTCGAGGGCCCGCGCGACGTCGGCGACGATGTCGGAGTCCCAGATCTGGCGGGCGGCCAGGTTGACGCTCACGAAGGTCTCGGTCTCGGGGAACTCGGCGAGCCACTGCCGGGCCTGGCGGCAGGACTCCTCCAGCACCCAGGTGCCGAGCGGCACGATCGCGCCGGTCTCCTCGGCGAGCGGGATGAAGCGGTCCGGGGAGAGCGTCCCGTAGCGGGGGTGGCGCCAGCGGACCAGCGCCTCCGCGCCGTGCACGGTGCCGTCGGCCAGGCCGACCAGCGGCTGGTACTCGATCGTGAACTCTCCGCGCTCCAGGGCCGGGCGCAGCGAGGTGGCGAGCAGTTGCCGGGTGAGCTGGTGGGCGCCGCGGTCGGGGTCGTAGAGGGTCCAGCGGGCGCGGCCGTCGGCCTTGGACCAGTAGAGGGTGGCGTCGGCGTCCTTGACCAGGTCGGTAGGGGTGGTCTCGTGCACGGACCGCTCGACCACGCCCACGCTGGCGGTGATCACCAGCCGGTGCCCGGCGACGTCGAAGGGACGTTCCAGCGCCTCCAGGATCCGGGCGGCCAGCTCGGTCAGCTGCTCGCTGCCCCGGCTGTCGGTGACCAGGACGGCGAACTCGTCGCCGCCCATCCGGGCCACCAGGTGGGTGTCGCGCCTGTCGAACCCCCGCCGCAGCCGGGTGGCGACGGCGATCAGCAGCTGGTCGCCGATGTGGTGGCCGAGCGCCTCGTTGATCGCGGCGAAGCCGTCGAGGTCCAGGTAGCAGACCCCGACCCGGCGTTCGTCCGGGGTCTCGGCCGTAGCCTCACGCCGGTCGACCGGCGTGAGGCAGGCGGCGTCGAGCCGGTCGAAGAAGTAGGCCCGGTTGGGCAGCCGGGTCAGCGGGTCGTGCAGGGCCTGGTACTCCAGCCGGTCGCCGAGGCGGCGCTGCTCGGTGATGTCCTCGACCAGCGCGAGGGTGTAGAGGGGATCCCCGGCGCCGTCCCGGATCAGCGAGACGGTGACCTTGCTCCAGACGGTGTGGCCCTCGCGGTGCTTGAGCTGTTTCTCCACGCGGAACCGTTCCCGCTCCCCGCGGACGAGCTCGGAGAAGAGCCGGTCCGGCATGCCCTCCGGGTCGATGATCCGGTGCAGGTGGGTGCGGACCAGTTCGCCGACGCTCCGTCCGATCAGGTTGGCGAAGGCGGGGTTGACCTCGATGATCCGGTCCTCGGCGTCGATCAGGGCCATGCCGATGACGGCGTCGCAGAAGGCGGCCCGGAACCGGGACTCGCTGGCCCGCAGTGCCGCCAGCAGCCGGTCGGCGCCGAGGCCCTCCCGGGTGCCGTCGGTGAGTGCCCGGTCCCGGGGGGCGTCGCCGGTGAGCGGGGCCGCGCAGGTGGGGCAGAACAGCAGCTCCGGCTCCGCCAGCGTTCCGCAGGTGCCGAGGGCGGTGGTGGTTCCCGAGGCGGGGCCGGCGCCGGATCCGCCCAGGGGCCCGACGGCCGTACCGACGGCCGATCCGACGGTGGGCCCGACGGAGGGTTCCAGGAGCGGCGAGGCGAGGTGGCGGTGGCGCGGTGACTCCTCGTGCCGCACGCCCGGGTGGTGTGCGTCGGCCCCCTCGTTCTGGCCCGGCACGGCATGCTCCCGTCCGCTGCTGACGCTTGACGATGGTCCGGCCGGCCGGTCGGGATCCGGCGGTCGGCTCCGCACTCTGTCGTGGTCATCGGAGTCGGTCCGCTGCGGGGCCGCCCGTCGTGGGGCGCCGGCGCGTGGAGACCCGCCTGAAGGACAGGGCGCTGCGGCCGATCATAGGCCGCGACGGCAACACGCGGTGACCGCCGCCAGGGTGATTCGCCCGCTTTGTGATCATGAATGGCGATACGTGCAGACGCCCCCGGTGCACATCACATGATGTGCGCCAGGGGCGCGTGCGCCGAAGCCGCGCCCCTGGGCGCCGGTCGCGCGCCGGAAGCGGAGCGGGCCGGGAGCCGGTCCGGAGCCGACGCCGGAAGGACTCGGGAGGAGCGCGGAGAAAGGAGGAGGGAGAAGGAGGAGGGAGGCTCAGGCCAGCGAGGCGGAGAGGGTGATGGTGGTGCCGGTCAGGGCCTGGCTGACCGGGCAGTTGGCCTTGGCGTCCTCGGCGGCCTTCACGAAGCCGGCCTCGTCCAGCCCGGGGACGACGCCGACGACGGTCAGGTGGATGCCGGTGATGCCCGTGCCGGGCTGGAAGGTCACGTCGGCCTTGGTGTCCAGCTTGGTGGGCGGGGTGCCGGCGCCGGTGAGGCCGTGCGAGAGGGCCATCGAGAAGCACGCCGAGTGGGCGCCGGCGATGAGCTCCTCCGGGCTGGTCCTGCCGTTGGCCTGTTCGGCGCGGGACGGCCAGGACACCGGGTACGTGCCGATGCCGGACGATTCGAAGGTCACCTCTCCCTTCCCGTCGAGGAGGTTGCCCTCCCACGCGGTGGTGGCGGTGCGGGTGGTTGCCACGGTCGGTTCCTCCAGTGCTGAGGGAGTGTTCGAGCGGTCACTTCCGGTCATGCACGGCCCAGCCTACGGGCAGCGCCCTCCCGCTCCGGCGCGTCACGCCGGGGAGGTCGGACGGGTGCGCGGCGCCGGTGGACAGGTGCCGGCCCGCTGTCCGGATCGTGGACGGTTCCGTCCGGCGGTGCGGGGCCGGAGCGGGGGCCCTGTTAGATTTGCCCGGGCCCGAGCCCGGCCGCCGTGCGGTCGGGCGCCCACTCCAGACACCGGGAGCCGCCCCGATGACGGACCACTCCACGACCCCCGACACCGGCCTGACCGAGGGGATCGACGACGCCGTACGGGCCGAGCTGACCAGCCTGCGCGAGAGCATCGACAACATCGACGCCGCGGTGGTCCACATGCTGGCCGAGCGCTTCAAGGCGACCCAGCGGGTCGGCCGGCTCAAGGCCGCCCACAAGCTGCCGCCGGCCGACCCGGCGCGCGAGCGGGACCAGATCAAGCGGCTGCGGGAGCTGGCGGCCGGAGCCAAGCTGGACCCGGTCTTCGCGGAGAAGTTCCTGAACTTCATCATCGCCGAGGTCATCCGCCACCACGAGGCCATCGCCCGCGCCTGACCGGGCCCGGCAGCACGGGCCGGGAACCATGAAGCCCGGCAGCACGGGCCGGGAACCTCTGGCCCGGCACCGGGACACCCGGTGTTGTCGGCGGCGGCTAAATGACCGATTTCGTCAGGCTCCACGGTTGGCGTAGCGTGCAGGTTTCCCCAGCCGGAGAGGTGGAGCAGCGACGATGGCGGTGAACCTGCCCGAGACGTCCAGCGGAGCCGGAGCCCCCGGCGGGCCCGCGTCGAACGCCCACGGGGTGTCCGGAGGCCGCGGCGGGGACCGTCGCCGGGCGCGCGGTCCGCGCGGCCGGGCGAACCGCCGCTCGGGCCGGCGTCCCCGGCCGTGGTGGATCGAGCTGCCGGTGATGGCGGCGGTCGGCCTGGTGGTCGCCCTGCTGATCAAGACCTGCCTGTTCCAGGTGTTCACCATCCCGTCCGGCTCGATGGAGAACACCCTGCGGATCGGCGACCGGGTCGGCGTGAACAAGCTGGCGCCGCTGACCGGCTGGGAGCCGGAGCCGGGGCAGCCGGTGGTGTTCAAGGACCCGGGCGGATGGCTGCCGCCGCAGCCCACCGACCCGAACCCCGTCACCAACGCCGTGAGCTCGGTGCTCAGCTTCGTCGGCCTGGTGCCGCCGAAGGACGACAACTACCTGGTCAAGCGGGTCATCGCGACCGGTGGTCAGACCGTGCAGTGCCAGGGCACCACGCTGACCGTGGACGGGCGGAAGGTCGACGAGCCGTACCTGCACCCCGGGGACGACTCCTGTGCCGGGCTGGACTTCGGGCCGGTGAAGGTGCCCGCGGGCCACGTCTGGGTCGAGGGCGACCACCGCAGCGACTCCGCGGACTCCCGCTACCACCAGCACGGCCCGGGTGGCGGCGCCGTGCCGGTGGACAACGTGGTGGGCCCGGTGTCGGCCGTCGTGTGGCCGCTCAGTCACCTCGACTGGTTCGGCTGGACCGGCCGCTGACCCCGCGCTCGGCGGCCACCCGCTCGGCGGCCCCCTGAGCGGAGCCGCCGGCGGAGCCGACCGGCACCGCTTCCGCCTCCGCGGGCTTGCTCGCCTGAGCGGCGAAGGCCCCGGTCAGTACCAGCAGGCCGCCCGCGATCTGCGGCAGCCCGAGGTGTTCGCCGAGCAGCACCCAGGCCGTCACGGTGGCCACCACCGCTTCCAGGTTGGCGACCACGCCGGCGATCGGCGGCGAGAGGTAGCCGACCGAGATCACCCCGGTCAGGTAGGCGAGCACGGTCGCGATCAGCACCATCCAGGCGGCCGGGAGGAACGCGGGCAGGGTGTGCCCGTTCATCACCACCGACCCGCCGAGCTTGCCCCAGTCGGCCTGCCACGGCCGGGTGAGGGCGGTGAGCAGTACCGCGCCGACGAGCAGCCCGAACGCGCTGACCGCGAGCGGGTCGACCGGGCGGTCACCGTGCCGGCCGGCGTCGGCGAGCACGAAGTAGCCGACCTGGCAGAGGGCGGCGCCGAGGGCGAACAGCACGCCGAGCGCGTCGAAGCTCAGACCGTTCCAGACCTCGACCACGCAGGCCAGCCCGGCCACCGCCACGCCGGCGCCGATGGCCGCGCCGCGGGTGATCGGTTTGCGCTGGACGAACTTGACGTAGCCGATCAGCAGGGGCGGCCCGAGGTACTCGATGAGCAGGGCGACGCCGACCGGTATGCGGGAGATCGCCGCGAAGTAGCAGGCCTGGACGCCCGCGACGGCGAGCAGCCCGAAGCCGAGCAGCAGGCCGGGGCGGCGCAGGACGGCGTCCCGGTGCCGGTAGGCGACCGGGAGGAGCGCGACCGCCGCTCCGGTGACGCGGAGCCACACCACGTGCAGCGGGGAGAGTCCGGCCTCTATCAGCGGCTTGGCCGCGGTGCCGGAGCCGCCGAAGGCGATGGCGGAGACCAGCGCGAGGCCGAGGCCGAGGGTTCTGCCCGAGGGGACGGAGGGCGAGGCCGTTGATCTGTGCACGGCCGCATTGTGACAGTCATACCGATGATCGGGTAAGGCGCCATTCCGTCATTCGGTCCTGCCTCCACCTGTGCGTAGTGGCGCACTCAACCGAGCCCGTGCGGCCCCGGTTCCGCGCACCCGGTTCCGCGCACCCGGGTCCCGAGGCGCGGAGGCCCGGAAGGCCCGAGAGCCCGGGGCCTCGAAGGCCCCGGGCTCCACCGGCGTCGTCCGTCAGCCCCCGGACCCGGACGAGGCGCCCGCCCCGGCGACCGCGTCCGTCCCGCCCGTGGACGGGGTGGTCGGCTGCGAGGTCGGGGGCGCGGTCGGCTGGGTGGTCGGCGTCGGCCTGGAGGTGGGCCGGGTCGGCCGGGTGGGCTGGGTGGTCGGCTGGCTGGTCGGCGGAGCCGTCGGCGTGGTGGCCGTTCCGCCGTCACCGCCGCCCGCCGAGGTCGAGCCGTTGCCCGGGGTCGTGGTGGGGCCGGTGCTCGGAGCGTCGGTCGGAGCGCTCGTCGACGGGGCGCTGCTCGGGGTGCTCGGGGCGGTCGGCAGGTCGGTGGCGCCCGAGGAGTCGCCGCCGGCCGGGGTCGGGAAGTCGCTGACCGACTGGCCCTTGAGCGCGGCCTTCATGTAGCTGGTCCAGATCTGGGCCGGGAACTGACCGCCGGCCGCGCCGTCGATGCCGCCGACGCCGCTCAGGCTGACCTGGGAGCCGTTGCCCGGGTCCTGGCCGAACAACGCGACCGAGGTGACCAGCTCGGGGGTGTAGCCCACGAACCAGACGGACTTCTGGTCGTCGGTGGTGCCGGTCTTGCCCGCCGCCGGGCGGCCGAGCGCCTTCGCGCGCCAGCCGGTGCCGCCCGGGTCGCTCACCACGCCCTGGAGCATCGAGGTGACCTGGTTGGCGGTGTCCTCGCTGATCGCCTGGGTGGTCTTGTGGGCGGGCAGCGCGACGTTCTCGCCCTCGCGGTCCACCGACTGCACCAGCCACGGGGTGATCTGCTTGCCGCCGTTGTCCAGCGTGGCGTACACGCCGGCCATGTCGAGCACGCTCGGGGTGGCCGCGCCCAGCGGGATGGACGGCACCGGGTCGAGGCCCGGGGTGTTGCCGGGCAGGCCCAGCGCGACGGCGGTGTCCTTGACCTTCTGGAGCCCGGTGTCCTGCGCGAGCTGCGCGAACGCCGAGTTGACCGACCAGTCGGTGGCCTGCTGGAGGCTGATCTGGCCGTAGCTCTTGTCGCCCTCGTTCGGCGGCGCGTACGGGGTGCCCTTGCCGCCGCGGACCTTCCGGCCGCTGGTGCCGTCGTAGACCGTGCGCGGGGTGACGGTGCGCCCCTCCTGGGTCTTGGCGTTGTTCTCGAAGGCGGCGGCCAGCGCGATCGCCTTGAAGGTCGAGCCCGCCTGGTAGTCGCGCCGGGTGGCGTTGTCGACGTAGTGCTTCACGTAGTCGACGCCGCCGTACAGGGCGACGACCGCGCCGGTCTTCGGGTCCACCGAGGCGGCGCCGGCCTGGGCGGCCGCGTCCTTCTTCCGCTTGTCCGGGTTCAGGTTGTCGTGCAGCTGGGCCTGGACGGAGTCCTGGAGGGCCTGCTGGCGGGCCGGGTCGATGGTCAGCTTGATCGTGTAGCCGCCCTTGGCCAGCTCGGTCTCGTTGATCACGCCGCTGGAGGTGAGGTACTTGGTGGCCGCGTCGACCAGGTAGCCGGCCTGGCCGGACAGGCCCGGGTTGGGCTGCGGGTCCCGGACGTCCGGGAAGGCGGTCTTCGCCCGCTCGTCCGCGGAGAGCCAGCCCTCCTTGACCATGCCGTCGAGCACGTAGTTCCAGCGGTTGACGGCGTTCTGCTTGCCGGCCGCGGTCGCGGTGGCGACGTCGTAGGCGCTCGGGGCGTTCAGCAGGGTGGCCAGGTAGGCGCCCTGGGCGGGGTCGAGGGCGGAGGCGTCGACGCCGAAGTACGCCTGGGCGGCGGCCTGGATGCCGTAGGCGCCGCGGCCGTAGTAGGAGGTGTTCAGGTAGCCGGAGAGGATGTCGTCCTTGCTCTCGGTGGCGTCCACCTTGATGGCGATGAACAGTTCCTTCACCTTGCGGGTGATCGACTGCTTCTGGTTCAGGTACGTGTTCTTCACGTACTGCTGGGTGATGGTGGAACCGCCCTGGGTGCCCTGGCCCTTGGCGGTGTTGATCGCGGCCCGGGCCAGGCCCTGGACGTTGACCGCGCCCTCGTTGTAGAAGTTCCGGTCCTCGGCGGCCAGCGCGGCGTGCTGGGCGGCGGGGGAGACCTTGTCCAGGGCGACGTTCTGCCGGTTGGTCTGGCCGGTGCGGGTGAGCACCGAACCGTCCGAGTAGAGCCAGGTGTTGCTCTGGGCCGTCGCGGCGGCGTGCGCGTCCGGCACCTTCACCAGGAACACCCCGAGCACGAACAGGCCGATGCCGAGCAGCAGCGCCGAGCCGAAGCCGAGCAGGGTCATCCGCCAGGTGGGTATCAGCCGTCGCCAGCCGGTGCGCTTCGGACGGCGCGGCTTCCTGCCGCCGGACCCGCCGGCGGAGCCGGTCGAGCCGGTGGAACGCTTGAACCGCTTGACCGGGCGGAGGCCGATCGACGGCGTGCGACGGCCGCCCTGGGCGTTTCTGGACAAAGCGCGGCCTTTCCTGCGGGCGCACCTGGGCAGCCTGCACGGACGGGGACATCGGCGGTTGGGGACCTTTGTCCCGATTCCGGTTCTACTGCCCTGGACGAGCAGAACGGGCCGGATGGCTCCGGCGGATCGCCAATCGAGACCGACATCACACGCAAAACGGACGTCGGAGGCCAAAAAATCGGGGAGCCCCTCGCTGCTGCGAGAGGCTCCCCAACTGTCTGTGCGCCGCCAGGGACTCGAACCCCGGACCCGCTGATTAAGAGTCAGCTGCTCTAACCAACTGAGCTAGCGGCGCCTGCTGACCTGGAAAACAATACACGCTCCCGAGGGGTGCCTCGAACCGGCCTGGACCGCCCGGGCGGCCACCGCCCGATCCGCCCCTTTCCTTCCGGTTGGTCTGGAGTTCGCCGCTGGTTAGGGTGGAACGGTGCCCAGCCCCCAGCCAGGACGCCGCGCCGCGCCGACGGCGGTCGCCACCCTGCTGCTGCTCAGCGCCGTGGCGTACACCGCCTGGGTGCTGGAGGTCGTGCTGAGCACCGGACTCGACCCGGTGCAGGCGTACATCAGCGAACTCGCCGCCGAGGACCAGCCGCTGGGCGGCCTGTTCCGGGCCACCGACCTGGTCGCCGGGCTCTGCCTCCTCGCCGCCGCCGGTACCGCGCTCGCCACCGGGCGGGCCGGGGCCTCCCGGCGGCACCGCTGGGCGCTGGCCGGCTGGTCCGCGCTGGCCCTGTTCGGCGCCGCCACCGCGGCCGACTCCCGGCTGCCGCTCAGCTGCGCGCCCACCAGCGACGAGATGTGCGCCGCCCGGGAGACCGCCGGGCTCGTCCCCGCCACCCACACCGCGCACGCCGTCACCAGCAGCCTCGCCATGGCCGGGGCGCTCACCGCGCTGGTCTCGCTCACCGTCGCCGCCCGGCGCCACCGCTGGTGGCCGCCGGTGCGCCGGTTCGGTCCCTGGCTGTTGGGCGCCGAGCTGCTCGCCACCGGCTGGAGCCTCGCCTCGATCGCCGCCTTCCAGGCCGGGCACGGGACCTGGGCGCTCGGGGCCGGACAGCGGCTCCAGGTGCTGCTGGTCGCGCTCTGGCTCGGCCTGCTGGCGCTGGGCATCGCCCGCTCCGCCCGCACGGACGGGCCCGACGGACCGGACGGGACGGCCGAGGATCCGGTGGACCGGCACCGCCCGGCCGCGCCGCTCCCGGGGCGGCGGCCGGCATGAGCACCCCCGGACCGGACACCGCCGGCCGGGCGCGCTTCCTGCGCGTCGACGGCGTCCCGCTGCACGTCCGCACCGAGGGCAGCGGCCCGCTCTGCCTGCTCTCCGGCGGCCTCGGCAGCAGCTGGTTCGACTGGGACCTGGTCGTCCCCTTCCTCACCCCGTACCGCACCGTGGTCCGCTTCGACCGGCCCGGCTACGGGCTGAGCGCCGCCGAGCCGGCGACCGGCAGCCCGGCACCGACCGCGGCCGGCGAGGCCGCGCGGATCCGGGCGGTGCTGGACGGCCTCGGACTGCGGGAGCCCTGCACCGTGGTCGGACACTCGCTCGCGGGCTTCCACGCCGAGGCGTTCGCCCGGCTGCACCCCGAGCGGACCGCCGGCCTGGTGCTGGTGGACGGCAGCGTGGAGCGGGCGGCCCGGCCGTACCCGGCACCCGCCGCGCGCGATCTGGCGGCCCGGGCGGTGGCCGGCGCCGCCACCGCCCTCGCCGTGCCCTACCTGCTGGGCCCGACCGCCCGCCGGGCCACGGCCCGGATGTCCACCGTCCGCCGCGAGGACCTCGCCCCGGCGCCCCTGGTCCGGCACTGCTACCGCACCGGGCGGGCCCTGCGCGCGCTGCTGCGGGAGAACGGCCGCTACCTCGACACGGCCGCCGAAGTGGACGAGCTGCGGCGCACCCGGCCGCTGGCCGAGGACCTGCCGATCACCGTGCTGGCCGCGGACGACGGCTGCCGGACCCGCCGCACCGAGGACTGGCTGGCCCGGCAGCGGGAGCTGGCGGCGCTGCTCGGGGCGGACTTCCGCACCACCGCCCCGGCCGGGCACCTGGTGATGTTCGACCGCCCGGACGCGGTGGCCTCGGCCGTGCTCGACACCCACTGAGGCCGAGCCGAGGTGCCGAGGCGGCCTCGGAGGCGTTCACGAGGAGGCGGCCCACCCGGGCCGGAAACGCCTCAGGCCGCCCACCAGAGTGGACGGCCTGAGACCTTGCCATGTGCGCCGCCAGGGACTCGAACCCCGGACCCGCTGATTAAGAGTCAGCTGCTCTAACCAACTGAGCTAGCGGCGCTTGCTGACGTCGAAGACTCTACACGGCGCCGACCGGATCCACCGAATCGTGTTCGAGTGATCACTCTTCGTGTCCGGCTCCGCTCTCCGGGTGGTGGCAGGCCGCCTGGTGGTCCGCCTCCCGCGCGCCGCCGAGCAGGGCCGGCCGCTCCTGCTCGCAGCGGGCCCGGTCGGCCGCGGCGGTGAGCCCGGCGTAGCGCGGGCAGCGGCCGCGGAAGACGCAGCCGGCGCGGCGTTCGGTGGGCGGGGGAGGGTCGCCGGCCAGCAGGACGCGGTCGCGGGCGCGCTCGGCGGTGGGGTCGGGCAGCGGGACGGCGGAGAGCAGGGCGCGGGTGTACGGGTGGCGGGGGCGGTCGAAGACGGCGGAGACCTCGCCCTGCTCGACCGTCCGGCCGAGGTACATCACGCTGACCCGGTCGGCGAGGTGCCGGATCACCGAGAGGTCGTGCGAGACGAACAGGTAGGACAGGCCCAGTTCGGCCTTGAGCGACTGGAGCAGGTTGAGCACCCCGGCCTGGATGGAGACGTCCAGGGCGGAGACGGGTTCGTCCAGCACCAGCAGGCCGGGCCGGACGGCGAGGGCCCGGGCGATCGAGACGCGCTGGCGCTGGCCGCCGGAGAACTGGTGCGGGTAGCGGACGGCGTGCTCCGGGTCGAGGCCGACCTGGCGCAGCAGCTCGGGCACCCGGCGGGCGATCTCCTCGCGCGGGGCGCGCTGGGCGAGCAGCGGTTCGGCCACGATGTCGCCGATCGGCATCCTGGGGTCGAGGCCGGCCATCGGGTCCTGGAAGACGATCTGCACCCGGGCGCGGAGCCGGTGCGCCTCGGCCCGGGTGAGGGTGGAGGTGTCCCGGCCGAACAGTTCGATGCGTCCGCTCTGGGGGGCGCCGAGCCGCAGCAGTTCGAACAGCGTGGTGGACTTGCCGGAGCCGGACTCCCCGACCAGGCCGAGGGTCTCGCCCTCCCGCAGGTCCAGGTCGACGCCGTCCACCGCGTACACCTCGCCGACCTTGCGCTTGAACACCGTGCCCTTGAGGAGCGGGAACGTTTTTCCCAGGTCGCTCACGGACAGCACCGGCGTCCGGGCGGAGCGGTCGCCGGGTCCGGCGGCGGTGGGCAGCTCCGGGACGGGGTAGACCTCGGCCGGCGCGGGCCGCCGCTCGGCGAGCTCCGCCGACCGCACGCACGCCGACAGGTGGCCGGTGGCACCGTCGACGCCGCCGACGTCGTCCGGGGCGGCCTCCAGGGCGGGTTCCGCCGCGGAGCAGCGCTCCTCCGCCAGCGGGCAGCGCGCCGCGAACGGGCAGCCCGGGGGCAGCTCGGCCATCGGTGCCGGGGTGCCGGGGATCGGCACGAGCGGACCGCCGCGTCCGTCCAGCCGGGGCAGGGCGCCGATCAGGCCCAGCGAGTACGGGTGGCGGGGGGCCGCGAACAGCTCGTCCACCCCGGCCGTCTCGACCACCCGTCCGGCGTACATCACCGCGACCCGGTCGGCCGCACCGGCGATCACCCCGAGGTCGTGGCTGACCAGGACGAGCGCCGCGCCGGTCTCCCGCTGGGCGGTGCGCAGCACGTCCAGCACCTGGGCCTGGATGGTGACGTCGAGCGCGGTGGTGGGTTCGTCGGCGAGCAGGACGTCCGGTTCGTTGGCGACCGCCATGGCGATCATCGCGCGTTGGCGCATGCCGCCGGAGAACTCGTGCGGGAAGCTGTCCAGGGCCCGGTCGGGCGCCGGGATGCCGACCAGGTCGAGGAGTTCGGCGGCCCGGCGGCGGGCGGCGGCCCGGTCCACCCGCTGGTGGACGCGGACCGCCTCGGCGATCTGGTCGCCGATCCGGTAGACCGGGGTGAAGGCGGACAGCGGGTCCTGGAAGACCATGGCGATCCGGCGGCCGCGGATCGCGGCGAGCTCCCGGCCCGGCAGGCCGACCAGTTCGCGCCCGTCCAGCCGCACCGAGCCGCTGACGCTCGCCGTGCGGGGCAGCAGGCCGAGCACGGACAGCGCGGTGACGGACTTTCCGGAGCCGGACTCGCCGACGATGCCGAGGGTCTCGCCGCGCCGCAGGGTGAGGTCCACCCCGCGGACGGCGGGGACCGGGCCGTCGGGCCCGGCGAAGTCCACCCGCAGGTCCCGGACGGCGAGCAGCGGGGTTTCGACGGTGGTGGTCACGGGTGCTTCCTACGGCCGGCGGGGCTGGGGCTGCTGACGGAACGGCTGGTACGGCGGGTGCGACGGGAACCGCGGGTGCGGCGGGACCGGCGGGGCGCGGCCCCCGAGGTGGGGTCGAGGGCGTCGCGCAGCCCGTCCCCGATCAGGTTGACGGCGAGGACGAACAGCACCAGCAGCCCGGCGGCGAAGTAGAACAGCCAGGGGAACACCGGGGCCTCGCCGGTCCCGGCGGCGAGCAGGGTGCCGAGCGAGACGTCCGGCGGCTTGACCCCGAAGCCGAAGTAGGAGAGCGCGGTCTCGCTCATCACGGCGCCGCCGACCGCGATGGTGGCGTCGATGATGAGGAAGGAGGCGACGTTCGGCAGGATGTGCCGGCTGATGATCCGCAGCGGCCGCACCCCCATGAACCGTGCGGCGCGGACGAATTCGCGTTCGCGCAGGGAGATGGTCATCGAGCGGACCACCCGGGCGGTGATCATCCAGTTGAACAGGGCGAGCAGCAGGACGAAGGCGATCCAGCCGGCGCCCTTCAGCCGGGCGGAGACGATGGTGATGATCAGGAACGCGGGGAAGACCAGCAGCAGGTCGACCAGGAACATCAGCGCCCGGTCGGTCCAGCCGCCGAAGTAGCCGGCGCAGGCGCCGACCACGGAGGCCAGCACGGTGGAGAACAGTGCCACCAGCAGGCCGATGACCAGCGACTTCTGCAGGCCGCGGACGGTCTGCGCGAAGACGTCCTGGCCGACCCCGTTGGTGCCGAACAGGTGCTCGGCGGAGGGGGGCTGGTGCAGCGCGGAGAAGTCGGGGGCGGCGTAGTCCCAGCGCGTCAGGTACGGCCCGCCGAAGGCGAGCGCGAACAGCAGCAGCACCAGGACGGCGCCGACCACGGCCCCGCGGGCGGCGAGCAGCCGGGAGAGGACGAGCCGGCCGCGGCCGGCGGCCCGGGGCGGTCCGGCGGGTGCGGAGGGTTCGGCGGGGCCGGCCGGTTCGACCGGTTCGGCGGTGGTGGCGGTGGTGGTCATCTCGGCTCTCCTCCGGTCAGGACCGCACGCGCGGGTCGAGGGCGGCGTGCAGGGTGTCGGCGAGGAAGCCGGAGACGAGGACGACGGCGGCGGTGAACAGGTTGATCGCCACGACCGAGTTGACGTCCTGTTCGTTGATCGACTTGATCAGCCACTCGCCCATGCCGTGCCAGCCGAAGATCGTCTCGGTGAAGATCGCGCCGGTGAAGATGCCCAGGAAGCTGTAGGCGAACATGGTCGACATCGGGATCACGGCGGTCCGCAGCCCGTGCTTCAGCAGGGCCCGGCCGCGGGTCAGGCCCTTGGCCTCGGCGGTGCGCAGGTAGTCGGAGCCGAGCACGTCGAGCATGGTGCCGCGCTGGTAGCGGCTGTAGGTGGCGAGGCCGCCGAGGGCCAGCGAGACGGTGGGCAGCAGCAGGTGCAGCGCCCAGTCGGCGAGGTGGGCACCGAGGCCGCCGGTGAGCCCGGGGGTCTCGTACCCGGTGAACGGGACCACCTCGTGGCCGGCCGCGTCCTTGGCGGCGATGGCGCCGTTCTTGAGGAACAGCGCGACCAGGAAGACCGGGGTGGAGAGCAGGACGAAGGACAGCAGGGTGAGCAGCCGGTCGGAGATCCGGTACTGGCGCACCGCGCTCCAGGCCCCGGCGGCGACGCCGAGGACCATGCCCAGCAGGCTGCCGAGCAGCAGCAGCCGCAGCGAGACCCAGACCCGGCGGCCGAAGTCGTCGGCGACCGGGGTGTCGTGGATGGACCGGCCGAGGTCGCCGTGCAGCAGCCCGCCGGCCCAGTGGCCGAAGCGCTCGACGACCGGGGTGCGGTCGTTCAGGTTGAGCGCGGTGAGCTGGCGCTCGACCGATTCGGCGGACGGCCGGGGGACCTTGGCCTCGAAGTAGGTGCGCGGCTGCATGGCGGTCGCGGAGACCGCGTACGCCAGGAAGACGGCGGCGATCAGCAGCGCCGCGTAGTAGCTCAGCCGTTTCGCCAGGTAGCGGAGCATCAACGGCCGCCCGTCGTGGTGCGGGTGGGGCCGACGCGTCTGGTGGGCATCGAGTGGTGGCTTTCGGTTCCGGGCCCGTCGGGGCGTCAGTTGTCGTGGTTCCCGGGCAGGTTGGGAACCAGCAGGTCAGAGTGAAGCACCGGTGCGCTGAGGCGGTGTTGCGGCCGTGTTGCCGCGTGTGACGTCT
The DNA here is from genome assembly GCF_053594915.1 of Kitasatospora sp. NPDC002543. Taxonomy (NCBI): domain Bacteria; kingdom Bacillati; phylum Actinomycetota; class Actinomycetes; order Kitasatosporales; family Streptomycetaceae; genus Kitasatospora; species Kitasatospora sp. NPDC002543. The sequence goes on from NZ_JBSFWR010000039.1 coordinate 47,010, forward strand.
GGATCAGGTGTGCGCTCCTCCCCCTGGTGGCGGATCTGATCCGCTGTTACGTTCTGCTCGCCCGGTGCCGACTTGGCTGCCCACGCTCAAGCCCCGCCACACCTCCCGCGCCCCAACTACCGTCATCGACCCCAGGGGGACCCTCATGGACGCTTCCACCACGGCCCGCCGCTCCGGCCGGGCGGCCGCCCTCGCCGTCGCCGTCGCGCTCGCGGTCACCGCGTGCACCTCGGGCGGGGGCGGCTCGGCCGACAACGTGGCCAAGAGCGAGCCGCCGAGACAGGACTCCCAGGACATCAACGCCCAGCCGTCGGACCGGATCAAGGACGGCGGCGAGGTGCGCTTCCAGCTGGACCAGTGGATCACCCAGTGGAACCCGCTCCAGGTGGACGGCGGCTCCTACACCGACACGGTGAACCTGGTCCGCGCCCTGGAGCCCTCGCTCTTCCGCACCGACTCCTCCGGCGCCTTCCACCCGGACCCGGACTACCTGGTGGAGGCCAAGGTCACCTCGACCTCGCCGCAGGTGGTCACGTACAAGCTGAACCCCAAGGCCAAGTGGTCCGACGGCAAGCCGCTGAGCTACCTGGACTTCAGGGCCGACTGGCAGGCCGGCAGCGGCAAGGACCCGGCGTACAACATCTACGACCCGTCCGGCTACGAGCTGATCTCCGGGGTGGAGCAGGGCGCCGGCCCGGACGAGGTCGTGGTCACCTTCTCGGAGCCGTACGCGGACTGGCAGAACCTGTTCCGCCCGCTGATCCCGGCGGCCGGCATCTCCACCCCGGACGACTTCAACAAGGGCTGGGTGGAGAAGGTCCCGATCACCGCGGGCGCGCTGAAGATCGGCGCGGCGGACAAGACCGCGCAGACCATCAGCCTCGTCCCGGACCCGGCCTGGTGGGGCACCCGGGCCAAGCTCGACAAGATCACCTTCCGGGTGATGGACAAGGCCGCGAGCATCCAGGCCTACCTCAACAACGAGATCGACTTGGCCTCGGCCGGCACCGCCACCGCGTACGGGCAGCTCAAGAACGCCAAGGACACCACGATCCGGGCCGCCAGCCCGTGGGACGAGGTGCACATCTCCTTCGGCGGCACCGGCGCGCTGGCGGACCAGAAGGTCCGCCAGGCGCTCGGCAGGGCGCTCGACCGCTCGGCGCTGATCAAGATCGCCAACAACGGGGTGCCGGTGGAGTTCAAGCCGCTCGGCAACCACATCATCATGCCCAACCAGACCGGCTACCAGGACAACTCCGGCGAGTGGGCGAAGTTCGACCGGGCCGCGGCCGGGAAGCTGCTGGACGACGCCGGCTGGAAGGAGTCCGGCGCCGGCCAGCCGCGCACCAAGGACGGCCGGCAGCTGGAGCTGCACTGGGTGCTCAGCGACGGCACCACGCAGGCCCAGCTCGACCTCGCCACCGCGGCGGCGGCGATGTGGCAGACGGTCGGGGTCAAGGTCGACCTGGACAAGGTCGCGGCCAACGACTACTTCGCCAAGTACGTCACCCCGGGCAAGTTCGACATCGCGAGCTGGCGCAACACCGACTCGTTCCCGAACTCCAAGAGCCTGGCCAACTTCCGCCTGCCGGTGGGCGACAACACCTTCAGCAACCCCTCGCGGCTGGGCACCCCGGAGATCGACGCGCTGCTGAAGAAGGCGGCCGGGACGGTCGACCCGGCGGAGGCCGTGAAGCTCTACAACGAGGCGGACGCGAAGATCTGGGAGCTCGGCCACACCGTCGAGCTCTACCAGCGGCCCGCCGTGGTGGCGACCCGCAAGGGGCTGGCCAACTACGGCGCCTTCGGTCTCGGCCAGGAGGACTACAGCAAGGTCGGCTGGGAGAAGTAGGTGGCGCCGCGAGGAGGCGGGCCGCACGGCAGGCGCTGGCGAGCAGCGCGGTGATCACGAGGCCGGTGGCGCGGACGCGGGAGGATCGGCTCCGCCACCCCCGCTGTCCCGCCACCCGCCTTGACCTTCCGCGTTGCCCGCACGCCACCCGTGTCGTGGGGCCCGGCAGGGCCCGCGCTCTTCCAACCGGGGAAGAATCTAGCGGCGCTCCGGCCGCTCGCGAGGCAGCGCGCGGGGCACGCGCGGAAACCCGCCGCGCTGTCACCCGGTTCGCGCACCGGAGCGTCAACTACGGCTGACGGCAAGGAAAAAAGGGGGCATATGGGGCCATCGTGACCGGGGGCGTGCGGCCTTCCCCGGTCTCGCCCGTGCGCGCACACTGTCGTGCCGGTGCGCGCACACCTGCCGCGCCGGTGCGTGCGCCGGGGCGGAGCCGCTGCCAGGATGCGCGGGACGGTCCCCCCTTCCGATTCCCGGAGCAGTTCCGATGGCCAGTGACCCCGCCGCGACGGCACCCCTCAGCCACCCCGTGGACCCGCCGCCGGTCCGCCGGATGGTCCCGCGCGACCGGCACGAGCCGCACCGGGTCGCCACCCCGCTGGAGCTCTTCTTCGACCTCTGCTTCGTGGTCGCGGTCGGCCAGGCCGGGCGCGAACTGGCCCACTCCCTGGCCGACGGGCACTACGGGGCGGGCCTGCAGGGGTACGCCCTGTCCTTCTTCGCCATCTGGTGGGCCTGGATGAACTTCACCTGGTTCGCCTCCGCGTACGACGTCGACGACGTGCCGTACCGGGTCACCACGCTGGTGCAGATCGCCGGGGTGCTGATCCTCGCCGCCGGGGTGCCGCGGCTGTTCGCCGCCCAGGACCTGACGCTGGCGATCGCCGGCTACGTGGTGATGCGCCTGGCGATGGTCACCCAGTGGCTGCGCGCCGCCGCCAGCGAGCAGGGGGTGGCGCGCCGGGTCGCGCTGGGCTACGCGGCGGGCATCACGCTCTGCCAGACGGGCTGGGTGGTGATGCTGTTCCTGCCGCACGACGTGCGGCCGTACGTCATCCCGGTCGGGGTGCTGTGCGAGCTGACCGTGCCGGTGATCGCCGAGCTGCGGATGCGGACCTCCTGGCACCCGCACCACATCGCCGAGCGGTACGGGCTGTTCACCCTCATCGTGCTCGGCGAGACGGTGGCGGCGGCGACCGTCGCGGTGCAGTCGGCGGTGGACGAGCACGAGGAACTGGGCCGGCTGGTGCCGGTGGCCGTCGGCGGGCTGCTGATCTGCTTCGCGGCCTGGTGGATCTACTTCGCCCGGCCCGTCCACGAGCACCTGCGCTCCAACCGGCAGGCGCTGGTCTGGGGGTACGGGCACTACCTGGTGTTCGGCTCGGCGGCGGCGATCGGCACCGGGCTGGAGGTCGCGGTGGAGTCGGCGGTGCACCAGGCGCACATCTCCGAGACCGCGGCCACCGCGACGGTCACCGTGCCCACCGCGCTCTACCTGGTCACGGTCTGGTTCCTGCACTCCCGGCACACCAAGCGGGGCGCGGTGGCCCAGGCGGTGGCGCCGGTGGGGGCCGTCCTGGTGCTGGCCTGCACGGCGCTCGGCGGCGCCGGGGTGCTCGCGGCGGGCCTGGTCTGCGCGCTGATGGTGGCGGTGGGCGTGCTGATCCACGGCCGGGAGAGCCGGGCCACCGCCCGCGGGGTCCGGCCGACCCGGGGGCCGGTCGGACCGGGGGTCTAGCCGGTCGGGGTGTCCGGCCGCCCCGGGGCTTCAGCCGGCCCGCCCCAGCAGGACCGGCTCGTGCCGCGCCAGCCAGTCCAGATAGGCCGGGTTGACCTTGGCCAGATCCAGGTAGGCGGAGCGCAGTTCGCCGTACAGGGCGTCCAGCGCGGGCGGGCTGAGCACGCGCGGGCGCCAGGTGAACAGCAGTCGGACGGCCAGCGGGTCCCCGTGCACCGGACGGACCACCGTGCCGGGACCGGGCAGGGAGGTCGGCTGGCAGGGGCGGACGGCCTCGCCGGACGCGACCAGCTCGGCGGCGGTGGCGGCGTCCCGCACCTGCACCACCCGGGGGTTGAGCCCGGCCTCGCTGAACACCCGGCGCATCGCGGCGTACTCGTGGTCGGCGGTCGGGTCGACCATCCAGGTGTCCTCGGCGAGGTCGGCGAGGCGGACGACCGGACGGGCGGCGGCCGGGTGCCCCGCGGCGAGCGCGACGAACTGCGGCTCCCGGGCCATCAGCACCCGCTGCTCGGCGTCCGGCGGCACCCGCAACGGGAAGCCCTCGCTCTCGTACACGAAGGCCACGTCCAGCTGGTCGGCGCCGACCATCCGCAGCAGCGCGCTGGCCGAGACGTCCACGTGGATGGTGGTGTCGGTGTCCGGCAGCCGCTCGTGCACCCGGCGCAGCCAGGCGGCGACGGCCCGGCTGCCGACGCTGCCGATCCGCAGCCGCCGCTGCCGGCCGGGCGCGGTGGCGTCCCGGGCCTCCTGGCGGGCCGCGGCCACCAGGGCGGCCATCTCGGTGATCACCGGCCGGGCCCGGGACAGCACCGAGTGGCCGAGCACGGTGGGCCGGCTGCCGGTCTGCTCGCGGGTGAACAGGGTGCCGCCGATGGCGCGTTCGATGCGGTGCAGCTGGGTCGTGAGGGAGGGCTGGGTCATGCCGAGCTGGAGCGCGGCCTTGCGGAGGCTGCCGGTGTCGGCAATCGCGCACAGCACCCGGAGGTGTCTCACGTCGAGCTCCACGTTCGGAGCATAGACGCAGCCGCACCGCCTCGCCAAGGACATGACAGGCATTCAAGGCATGCCGGAGGGCCGGCCGGCGGATCGGCCGGCTCGGCGGACGGCGACGCGCCGCCGCCATGCGGCGGAGCTATCGCGGGTTGGCATCATCCGTGACGGCCCCGGGCGGGTCGAAGCTCGGTGGACAGCAACCGCCCCGGCAGCACGTCCGGGGCGGCCCCCACCGTGCGTCGCCCCCGGGCCCGGCCCCCACCGGCCCCGACGGGCCGGCGCACCGCGAAACCGGAGCCCCCACATGAAGCGATCCGTGCTGTCCGCCGCCCTGGGCCTGGCCCTCGCGGCCGGCCTCGCGACCCTGCCCGTCACCGCGGCCGCCGCCGCGCCGGCCGCCCCGGCCGTCCAGGGCTACACCGCCCCGGCGTCCGCCGGTCCGGCCGCGGAGGCCGCGAACAACCAGGCGTTCTTCCGGGCCGTGATGGCCTCCGCCAAGGCCCGGCAGGCCGCCGACCCGTGGCTGCTGACCGTCACCGTCACCTACGACACCGCGAACGCGCCCTCCTTCACCGGTCAGATATCCCAGGCCGCCCAGATCTGGAACGGTTCGGAGAGCAACGTGCGGCTCCAGGAGACCGGCGGCAACGGCGACTTCTCGTACTACGAGGGCAACGACAGCCGCGGCTCCTACGCCAGCACCGACGGCCACGGCCACGGCTACGTCTTCCTCGACTACCAGCAGAACCAGCAGTACAGCTCGCTGCGCGTGGTGGCGCACGAGACCGGCCACGTGCTCGGCCTGCCCGACGACTACTCCGGCCCGTGCAGCGAACTGATGTCGGGCGGCGGCCCCGGCCCGTCCTGCACCAACCCGTACCCGGACGGGAACGAGCGCAGCCAGGTCGACTACCTCTGGGCGAACGGTCTCGCGGCGCGGAACTGACCGGACCCGAGGGCGGGTTCGGAACGGCGGGCCGCTCGGCCGGAATCGAGCGGCCCGCCGTTCCGGGTACTTCCCCGGACGGGAGCCTAGCCGCCGCCGGAACGGAATGCCAGGGGCACGATTGAGTCAAGGTCAGGGAAAGACAATTCAATTCGACTCCGCGGAAGGGGTATTGGACGGTGCTATCGCGGGTTGGCATCATCCGCGCACGCACCGGGTTGCCCGAAGCTCTGGGGACACCACCCGTTGACCAGGTGTTCCCCCGGGCCGGCCCCCACCGGCCACGTCACCTCAGGAATCGGAGCCCCCACATGAAGCGATCCGTGCTGTCCGCCACCCTCGGCCTCGCCCTCGCGGCCGGCCTCGCCGTCCTGCCCGCCACGGCCGCCGCCGCGGCGCCGGCCGCCCCGGCCGTGCAGGGCTACACCGCGACGACGTACGCGGGCTCGGCCGCGGAGGCCGCGAACAACCAGGCCTTCTTCCAGGCCGTGATGGCCTCCGCCAAGGCCAAGCAGGCCGCCAACCCGGGCCTGGCGACCGTCACCGTCACCTATGACGCCAGTTCCGCGCCGTCCTTCCGCAACCAGATATCCCAGGCCGCGCAGATCTGGAACAGTTCGGTCGCCAACGTTCAGCTGCGGTCCGGTTCGGCCGCCGACTTCCGCTACTACGAGGGCAACGACAGCCGCGGCTCCTACGCCAGCACCGACGGCCACGGGCGCGGCTACGTCTTCCTCGACTACCAGCAGAACCAGCAGTACAGCTCGGTGCGCGTGGTGGCGCACGAGACCGGCCACGTGCTCGGCCTGCCGGACCACTACTCCGGCCCGTGCAGCGAGCTGATGTCGGGCGGCGGCCCCGGCACCTCCTGCACCAACCCGTACCCGAACACCACCGAGCGCAGCCGCGTCAACTCGCTCTGGGTGCGCGGCTGACCCCTTGGGCGTGACCGCCCCGCCCCGGACCGGCTGGCTCGCCCGCGGCCGGTCCGGGGCACCGCCGCATCGGCGCGCGGCCGGGTTCGGCGGCGGGGCTCGGCCGGGGCACGCCGCCGGGGCGTGGCCGGGCGCCGTCGGTGCCGGGTGCTGTCGGTGCCGGGTGCTGCCGTTGCCGGGTGCTGTCGGTGCCGCGTGCGAGCATGCGGCCGAGACCCGTACGCCCCGACCGCCAGGAGCCACCCCCATGCCCCGTCCCGTCCCCGACCGGCTCGCCGACCTCCCGTACGCCGAGCTGCTGCGCCCGCACACCGGGCCGCTGCGCAGCGACGAGCGGTACGACACCGCGCACTTCGACGGCGGCGAGCACACCGACGAGTCGGGCGCCGGGGCGGCCTTCCTGGAGTGCGCCTTCACCGGCGTCGCGCTCAGCGGGGTCAAGCTGCGCCAGGCCCGGTTCAACGAGGTGTGGGTGCAGGCCGGCCGCTGGGTCGCCTGCGACCTGAGCGACTCCGAGTGGCAGGACAGCTCCTTCGTCGGCGGGGTGCTCGCCGGCGTCGCGGGGTACGGCTCGGCGCTGCGCCGGGTGGTGTTCCGGGGCTGCAAGCTGGAGGCGGTCAACCTGCGCTCGGCCGTGCTGCGGGACGTCGTCTTCGAGGACTGCCTGCTGCGCGACGTCGACTTCGGCGAGGCGAAACTGACCGGCGTCTCCTTCCCCGGCTCCACGCTGGAGGAGGTGCGGCTGCGCGGTGCGACGCTGAGCCGGACGGACCTGCGCGACGCCGCCCGGCTCGGGCTGACCGACGGCCACCAGGGGCTGCGCGGAGCCGTCATCAGCTCCACCCAACTGCTCGAACTGGCGCCGCAGTTCGCCCACGCGCTGGGGATCGAGGTCAAGGACCGCTGAGCACGCCGGCCCCTTCGCCCGTTCAACCGGGCGTCGCTCGGTGACACCCGGGCGAACAGTCCGCCAACCCTCCCGCGCACACCTGGTGGCCCGCTCCGCGCGCGGTGGAGACTGCTGCGCGATCGAGTGCGCCCCGACTTGTGTACACAACATCGTCAGCGAAGGGACGGGCCGGGCCGATGGCCGAGCTGAGTCGTAGGAAGTTCGTCACGCTGTCCGGCGCCGCCGCGGCGGGCCTCGCCGTGGCCGGCACCGGCACCGGCGCCGCGGACGCCGCCCCGAGCGGCACGGCCGCGACGGCCGCCACCGCCGCGCGCGCCACCACCGGCACCATCACCGACGCCCGGCACGTGGTGATCCTGATGCAGGAGAACCGCAGCTTCGACCACTACTTCGGCATGCTGCGCGGCGTGCGCGGCTTCGCGGACCGCAGCGCCATCCAGATCTCCGGCGGCTACAGCGTCTTCAACCAGCCCAACGGCCTGCTCGCCCGCCAGTACCCGTGGCAGTTCAGCCAGACCAAGCCGGCCGGGGGAGCGGACCCGGAGCGCCTCGCCCAGTGCAACGGGGACCTCAGCCACGGATGGGGCGATCAGCACAAGGCCTGGAACGGCGGGAAGATGGACTCCTGGGTCGCCGCCAAGGGCAACGTCCGCACGCTCGGCTTCCTCACCCGCCAGGACATCCCGTTCCACTACGCCCTGGCCGAGAACTGGACGATCTGCGACGCCTACCACTGCTCGGTGCTGAGCGCGACCGGCCCCAACCGCACCTACCACTGGTCCGGCCAGATCGACCCGGCCGGCACCGCGGGCGGCCCGGCCTACGACGGCGGCGACGAGAAGGGCCTGCGCTGGCAGACCTACGCCGAGGCGCTGGAGGGCGCCGGCGTCAGCTGGAAGGTCTACCAGAACGCCGCCGACAACTACGGCGACAACGCCCTGGCGTACTTCACCAACTTCACGGGCGCCCAGGCCGGCAGCCCGCTGGCCGTCAAGGGCATGGGCTCGGTGCCCAAGGTCACCGGGCGGACCCCGGACGACATCGCCGCCGCCATCAAGGCCGACGTGCTGGCCGGGACGCTGCCGCAGGTGAGCTGGATCGTCCCCGACCAGGCCTCCTCCGAGCACCCGTACGCCACCCCGGTGGACGGCGCGCACTTCGTCCACATGGTGATCGACGCGCTCAACGCGGACCCGAACGTCTTCGACTCGTCCGTCCTGTTCATCAACTACGACGAGAACGACGGCTTCTTCGACCACGTCCCGCCGCCCGCCGCCCCGGCCGGCACCCCGGGCGAGTTCTACAACGGCACCAACATCGGCCTCGGCTTCCGCGTCCCGCTCATCGCCGTCTCGCCGTGGACCCGTGGCGGCTGGGTGAACTCCGAGACCTTCGACCACACCTCGGTGCTGCGCTTCCTGGAGACCTGGACGGCCGCCCTCGGCAAGCCCGCCACCTGCCCGAACATCAGCGACTGGCGCCGCCGCGTCTGCGGGGACCTGACCAGCGTGTTCGACTTCGCCAACCCGGTCTACGGCCTCCCGGCGCTGCCCGACACCTCGCAGACCATCGGCCTGTCCGCCTGCGGCCCGCTGCCCAACCCGGCGCCGGTGAACAACCAGCTCCCGGTGCAGGAGTCCGGCACCCGCCCGGCGCGCGCCCTGCCGTACCAGCCGAACGCCAACCTGGACCACCTCGAGTTCGGCTCGGGCGGGGTGATGAAGGTCTGGATCGCGATGGACAACGGGGGTGCCGTCGCCACCAAGTCCGCGCACTTCGCGGCCTACGCCAACGCCTACCGCGGCGGCGGCCCCTGGCAGTACACGGTGGACCCGGGCGGCAGCACCAGCGACTTCTTCAACTGCGGCACCAACTTCGGCGGCGGCCCGTACGACCTCACGGTGGTCGGCCCCAACCGCTTCCTGCGCCGCTTCAAGGGCGACGCGACGAAGGCGGGCAAGAACGCGGCCGTCACCGCCTCCTACGCGGTCGAGCCGGGCACCGGCAAGCTCGCGCTCTACTTCCGGCTCGCCAACTCCGGCAGCACCCCGATGACGTTCACGATCGCGTCCAACAACTACCGCACGGACGGCCCCTGGACGTACCAGGTCCCGGCCGGCGGCAGCGTCAGCGACTTCTTCAACGCGGTGGCGTACAACGGCGGCTGGTACGACTTCACGGTGACGGTCGACGCCGACAGCAGCTGGTCGCAGCGGTTCACCGGCCACCTGGAGACGGGCGCCCCCAGCATCACCGGCTGACCGTCGTCCCCACCGCGCCGAACGGGGCCCCACTCCTCCGCCGAGAAGCGGGGCCCCCGCGTCACCGCCGCCAGAACAGGTGGTGCGCCACGCCGCTCGGGCTGGGGACGACCTCCAGGTGGAACCGGTCGAGCAGCTCGTCGGGGGACTCCCACAGCTTCAGCCCGGAGCCGAGTTCCAGCGGGGAGACCACGACGTGCAGGGTGTCCACGAGGTCGGCGTCGAGGAACTCGCGGATGGTGGTGACCCCGCCGCCGAGGCGGACGTCCTTGCCGTCGGCGGCCTCCCGGGCCTGCTTGAGGACGGTGGCCGGGTCGCCGTCGACGAAGTGGAAGGTGGTGTCGGAGAGCGTGAACGACGGCCGGCGGTGGTGGGTCATGACGAACACCGGAGTGCGGAACGGCGGCTCGTCGCCCCACCAGCCGAGCCACTCGTGGTCCTGCCACGGCCCGCGCTGGGGCCCGAACTTGTTGCGGCCCATGATCTCGGCGCCGATGTTGCGGGCGAAGTCCCGGGTGAAGTAGTCGTCCAGGCCCCGGCTGCCGCCGGCGTCGGTGCGCATCGGCCAGCTCGCGGTGGCCCCGGCCCAGGAGAAGAGCCGCTCGGGGCGGTCGAGGCCGAACGGCAGCTCGAAGGTCTGGTGCTCACCGGCGGCGATCCCGTCACCGGAGACGTTGAAGTTCATGACTCTGAGCAGTTGGTCCATGGCGGGGGCTCCTGTCCCGTGATCGTGCGGCGGGGTGCCGCACACCCTGACGTCGGAGCGGACGCGGCCGGATCGACATCGGACCCGAAAATCTTTTCCGGGCACCGAGGGAGTCCTCCGGAGCGCCGGACGACCGGCCGGGGGAGCCGCGCCGTTCAGGCGAACGGGCCCCGGGGGAACCACGGGTCGCGGACCTCGCGGGGCCCGTCCGGCGTCAGCAGGGTGAGGCCGAGCGCGCCGGAGGCGTACTCGGCGAGCTGCACCGAGCCGTGCCGGGTCTCCAGTTCGGCCTGCACGGGCACCGGCAGTTTGGTCAGGGCCCGCCGGAGCTGGAGGGCGTCGCGCCGGCTGATCGGCTGCGGCGCGCGCAGCACCAGCCGCAGCGGGCTGAGCGGCCCGGCCACCGGCACGCCGCTGCCCAGTTCGTAGCCGGCCGCGCCGATCGGGCCCCAGGGCAGCCGGTGGTCGGCGACCAGGCGGCCGACCTCGGGCAGCAGGGCCAGGGCCGGGATGCCGGCCAGCCGCTCGGGGGCCAGGCGCTCTCGCCGCTCGGGCAGCTGCTCGGGCCGCAGCGTCCGGGCCACCGCCGCCCAGGGCGCCAGGGCGTCCAGCCGCTGCCCGGGGCGCGGACCGCGCACCGTCACCGGGAACCACAGTTCGGGCGCCGCCTCCGGGTCCCGGGTGCAGCGCTGGGGGTGCGGCAGGTCCACCGGGCTGCCGACCACGGAGGGTGCCCGGCCGACCGTCACCCAGGGGTGCGCCCGCAGCACCGCCCGCGCCCAGTCCGGCAGCCCGCCGCCCGCGAGGGGCCGCAGCGAGCTGGGGCACTGCATCAGCAGCAGGTCGTGCGCGCCGGGCAGCCGCCCGTCCAGGGCGGCCAGCGGGCCGACCCGCCGGCGCGGTCCGTCGTGCGGGTCCTCGGCGGTGCGCCGGGCGTGGCTTCCGGGGTGTACGACGGTCACAGCGGGCTCCAGAGGGTGGCGTCGATTTTCGCCGACGGCCCCAATCTGCGCCCGGGCGGCGGCCCGCCGCTACGGCCCTTGGGCGCGGCCACCAGGGACCAAAGGCTCAAGGTGCGTCCGCCCGCCCCCGGTGTGAGAGTGGGGGCGAACCCGGTATCCGACCTTCCGTCCCGTCCCGTCTGGAGGAGTCATGGGGATCATCGACAGGTTGTTCCACCGGCCGCAGCACGAGTCCGCCGGGCAGGAGTCCGCCCAGCGTGCCGCCCTCGCCCACGACGAGGCCGCCGACGCGTACGGCGACGACGTCGAGCGCACCCGGGACCAGCAGCAACGGCTCGCCCAGGAGGAGGCCGACCGGCGTGCCGCCGAGAACATGACCTCCGAGGGCGACCCCTGGGGCTGAGCCCCCGGATCACCTCGTCCGCGGCGGCAGCGGCGGGCGCCGCAGGTCCGGCCGGGGCGTGCTCGCCGGCGGGGGCTCCGCGGCGGGCGCGTCCTCCAGCAGCTCCAGGGCCAGCTGGACGGCCGTGAGCAGCTCGGGGTGGCGCCCCCGGGCCCAGTCGCGCGGGGTGCGCAGCACGTGCACGTCCGGTTCGACGCCCCGGTTCTCCACCGACCAGCCGAGCCCGCCGCCGAACCAGGAGGCGTTCTTCGGCACCGAGATCTGGGTGCCGTCGCCGAGGGTGTGCCGTCCGCTCATCCCGACCACCCCGCCCCAGGTGCGGGTGCCGATCACCGGGCCGAGCCCGAGCAGCCCGATCGCCGCGATGATCACGTCGCCGTCCGAGCTGGTGGCCTCGTCGGCCAGCGCCACCAGCGGTCCGCGCGGTGCGTGCCGGGGCCAGCGCACCGGCCGGCGGTCCCGGCTGAAGTCCCAGGCCAGGACGTGCCGGGAGAGCTTCTCCAGCACCAGTTCGGAGACGTTGCCGCCGGCGTTGCCGCGCACGTCCAGCACCAGCGCGGGTTTGTCCAGCTCGCGCCGCAGGTCCCGGTTGAACTGCGCCCAGCCGGAGCCGCCGAGGTCCGGGATGTGCAGGTAGCCGCACCGGCCGTCGCTGAACTCCCGTACCAGGGAACGCCGTTTGGCCACCCAGTCCTGGTAGCGGATGGGCCGTTCGTCGGTCAGCGGGGTGATCACGATCCGCCGCACCGGGCCGTCCGGGCCGCCGCCGCGCAGGGCCAGTTCGAGCGTGGTGCCCCCGGTGCCGGCCAGCAGCGGCAGCGGTCCGCGCAGCGGGTCCACCGGGCGGCCGCCCACTTCCAGGAGCTCGTCGCCGTCCCGGACGCCCTGGGCGGCCAGCGGGGCGCGGGCGCGCGGGTCGGAGGTCTCGCCGGGCAGCACCCGGTGCACCAGCCAGCGGCCGTCGGGGGAGCGGTGGGCGTTGGCGCCGAGCAGGCCGAGCGGCTGCTGGGCGAGGGTGGGGCCCTCGGCGCGGCGGGAGGGGGTGACGTAGGCGTGCGAGGTGCCGAGTTCGCCGAGGAGTTCGCGCAGCAGGTCGGCGAAGTCGTCGGGGGAGCAGATCCGGTCCAGCAGCGGCTCGTACTGGGCGACCAGCGCGGGCCAGTCCAGGCCGGACATCCGCTCGTCCCAGAACTGGTCCCGGACGATCCGGGCGGCCTCGTGGTAGGCCTGGCGCCACTCGGCGGCCGGGTGCACGGTGTGGGTGATCCGGCGCAGGTCGACGGTGGTGCCGGCGGAGGGGGCGGCGACCGGGACCACCCGCAGCGTCCCCGCCGAGTAGACCGCGATCGAGCCGCCGTCCCCGGAGACCGCGTAGCCGTCCAGCCGGTCCACCAGGGTGCTGCGGGTGCCCCGGGCCAGGTCGAAGTGCTCCAGTGAGGGGCGCCCCGAGGTGTCCTCCGGGCTGGCGAAGGTCTGGCCGAGGGTGCCGGAGATCGGCCAGCGCAGCCAGACCAGGCCGCCGCGCACCGCGTCGGTGGCCGAGTACTTGGAGGCGATCACCGGGAACTGGAGCAGTCGCTCGCCGATGCCCTCCGGGTCGACCCGGACGGTGCCGTCGCCGCCGCCGTCGCCGTGCGGGGCGCCGTCCTCGGCCGCCGCGGCGAACGGCGAGGGGGTGTCGGCGGCGAGCGGGACGAGGTACGGGCGGCAGCCGAGCGGGAAGGAGAGGTCGCCGGTGTGCACGTCGTGGACCGGGTCGAAGCCGCGCCAGGAGAGGAAGGCCAGGTAGCGGCCGTCCCGGGTGAACACCGGCTGCTCGTCCTCGAACCGGCCGTCGGTGACGTCGGTGGTCGCCGCGGGCGCGTCGGCGCGGGTGAGCCGGATGCGGCGCAGCGAGCGCCCGGCGACCGGCTCGGACCAGGCGATCCAGTGCGAGTCGGGGGAGAAGCGGGCACTGGAGACCGGCCCGTAGCCGGAGGCGGCCAGTTCGCGCACCTCGCCGTCGGCGGCGGAGACCACCAGCAGCCGCCCGTCCGAGGTGGTGGCGGCGAGCCGGCTGCCGTCGGGGGAGGCGGTGAGCTCCAGGACGCGGCCGATCCGTCCGGCGGCGAGCACCCGGCGGTGGCGCCGCTCCGGCCCGGGGTGGTCCGGCGGCCCGGTGTGGCCCGGCAGCGGCACCACTTCGACGGCGTCGGCGCCCTCGGCGTCGGTGATCCAGGCCGCCTCGCCGGTGTGCCCGAGCACCACCGGCAGCCGGGTGCGCACCCCCGGGGTGTCGGCGAGGGCGCGGGCCGGGCCGTCCTTGTGGGTGAGCCAGTACTGGCTGCCGCGCACGGTGATCACCCCGGCGTGGCCGGTGCGGTCGCAGGCGAGGTCCTTGACCTGGCTCGCGGCGCCGACCAGGTACGGGCGGCGGCCGGCGCGGGCGCCGCCGAGCGGGACGTGCAGCCGGCGCGGGGCGGGCGCGTCCAGGCCGTCCAGCAGCCAGAGGTCGCCGGCGTGCTGGTAGACGATCCGGGTGCCGTCGGTGGCGGCCTCGCGGGCGTAGTAGGAGGCGTGGTCGGTGTGCCGGCGCAGGTCGGTGCCGTCCGGGCGGCAGGAGTAGACGTTGCCGATGCCCTCGTGGTCGGAGAGGAAGGCGATCCGGCTGCCGGGGGCCCCGTCGACGGGCATCGGTGCGGCGAGGTGCCCGGTGTGCTCGGGCAGGATCCGCTCGCCGTCGACCCAGAGCCGGCCGGTGGCGCCGCCCCGGTAGCGCTTCCAGGCGGCGGGCTCGTGCGGGGCGGCGCCGGTGAGCAGCACGGTCCGTTCGCGGCTCATCTGGGCGTCGCCGACCGGCCCCCAGGGCATCCGGCGGCCGGGGGAGCCGTCCGGCGGCAGGGAGTGCGCCCAGGTGTAGTGGCCGAAGGGCTCGTGGTAGGAGGTGACGGCCAGCACCTCGCCGTCCGGCAGCCAGCCGCGCACCCGGGTGTCCTGGCTGCCCCAGAAGCTGAGCCGGCCCGCCTGGCCGCCCTCGACCGGGGCGGTCCACACCTCGGGGGTCAGGCCGAGCCAGCTGGTCCAGGCGAGGGTGGTGCCGTCGGGGGAGAAGCGGGGGTGGCTGACCCTGGTGCGGTCGCAGCAGACCCGCCAGGCCCGGCCGGTGGTGTCGGCGCCGGCGTCCAGCGGGGCGATCCAGACGTCGTCCTCGGCGGTGAAGGCGAGCAGGCCGCCGTGCAGGTGGGGGTGGCGGAGGTAGCCGGGCGGGGTCACTCCTCCATCCTTCGACGGGGTGTCACCCCCGGCAACCGGAGCGGCCGGGAACCGGTCTGGACCATTGACACCGCCCGGCCGGATCCACTTCAGTGGTCTAGTCCAACTTGGGTGCCAGGCCGGGCCGTTCCCCCCACTGGCGCGTGCTCCGGCGTGCCCTCGGACGTCCCCCACGACCGCGCCATCGCAGGAGCGCCCGCATGCGCAGAACACCCACCCCCCGAACCCCCGCCACCGGCCGCCGCGCGGCCCTCGCCGCCGGTACCGCCTCCGCCGTCGCCGCCGCCACCCTGGTCGGCGTCACGCTGGGCCTGGCGCCCGCCGCCTCGGCCGGCGAGTTCCTCGTCAACGGCGGCTTCGAGTCCGGCTCGCTCGGCCCCTGGAGCTGCAGCGGCAACTCCGGGAGCGTCGTCACCAGCCCGGTGCACGGCGGCAGCCGCGCGCTCGCCGCGGCCGCCACCGCCGGCGACACCGCCCAGTGCGGTCAGACCGTGACCGTCGCCCCGAACACCACCTACACGCTCAGCGCCTACGTCAACGGCTCCTACGTCTACCTGGGCGTGGACGGCGGCGGCCCGAGCACCTGGACGCCGGGCACCGGCGGCTCGTACCAGAAGCTCAGCCTCAGCTTCACCACCGGGGCCAACCAGACCAGCGCCACCGTCTACACCCACGGCTGGTACGGGCAGGGCACCTACTACGCGGACGACGTCTCGCTGGACGGCCCGGGCGCGCCCAGCCCGACGCCGACGCCCACCGGCACCGCCTCGCCGACCGCCACCGCCTCGCCGACCGCGACGCCCACCGGCACCCCGACGGGCACTCCGACCGGCACGCCGACCGGGACGCCCACCGGCACCCCGACGGGCACTCCGACCGGCACGCCCACCACCTCCCCGGCCGGCAGCCACGCCCTGGTCGGCTACCTGCACGCGAGCTTCGCCAACGGCGCCGGCTACACCCGGATGGCCGACGTCCCGAACTCCTGGGACTTCATCGACCTGTCCTTCGGCGAGCCCACCTCCGTCACCTCCGGCGACATCCGCTTCAACCGCTGCCCGGCCACCGAGTGCCCGACCGTCGAGTCGGACGACGAGTTCAAGGCGGCCATCGCCGCCAAGCGGGCCCAGGGCAAGAAGGTGCTGATCTCGATCGGCGGCCAGAACGGCCAGGTCCAGCTGACCACCACCGCCGCCCGGGACGCCTTCGTCAGCTCGGTCTCGGCGATCATCGACAAGTGGGGCCTGGACGGCCTGGACATCGACTTCGAGGGGCACTCGCTCTCCCTCAACACCGGTGACACCGACTTCAAGAACCCGACCAGCCCGGTCGTCGTCAACCTGATCTCCGCACTGAAGACCCTCAAGGCCAAGTACGGCCCGGGCTTCGTGCTGACCATGGCGCCGGAGACCTTCTTCGTCCAACTCGGCTACCAGTACTACGGATCCGGCCCCTGGGGCGGGCAGGACCCGCGCGCCGGGGCGTACCTGCCGGTCATCCACGCCCTGCGCGACGACCTGACCCTGCTGCACGTCCAGGACTACAACTCCGGCTCCATCATGGGCCTGGACAACCAGTACCACTCGATGGGCGGCGCCGACTTCCACGTCGCGATGACCGACATGCTGCTCAAGGGCTTCCCGGTGGCCGGCAACGCCAACAACGTGTTCCCGCCGCTGCCCGCCTCCAAGGTCGCCATCGGCATGCCGGCCACCACCAACGCGGGCAACGGCTACGTCGCCCCGGCGGAGGTGAACAAGGCGCTCGACTGCCTCACCAAGCTGGCCAACTGCGGGACCTACGTGCCGCGTTCGGGCGCCCAGCCGAACCTGCGCGGGCTGATGACCTGGTCGGTCAACTGGGACCGGTTCGGCGGCCAGGAGTTCTCCAAGAACTTCAACGGCTACTTCGGCCGCTGACCCGCTCGGGTAGCCGCCCGACCGGGCGGATGACCCGACGGCCCGCGGGGCCGTGCTTGAACCTGACACCGGTGTGAGGTCCGAGCATGGCCCCCATGGCGACCACACAGCTTCCGACCCCGGTACCCCGCAAGCCCTTTCCGCTCCCCGCCCTGCTCGCGCTGGCCACCGCGGTCTTCGTCACCGCGCTCACCGAGAACCTGCCCGCGGGCGTGCTGCCCGGGATGAGCGGGGCGCTCGGGGTCGGTGAGTCCGCGGCCGGGCAGACCGTCACCGTCTACGCGATCGGCTCCGCCGCCACCGCGATCCCGCTCAGCTCGGCCACCGCGGGCTGGGGCCGCAAGCGGCTGCTGCTCACCGCGATGGCGGGCTTCGCGGTGGCCAACACGGTCACCGCGGTCTCCACCAGCTACCCGCTGACGCTCGCCGCCCGCTTCCTCGCGGGCGTCGCGGCCGGCCTGGCCTGGGCCCTGCTGGCGGGGTACGCGCGCCGGCTGGTGCCGGCCGAGCAGCAGGGCCGGGCCATGGCGGTGGCGATGGCGGGCGTGCCGGTGGCGCTGTCGCTGGGAGTGCCGGTCGGCACCTTCCTCGGGCAGGCGCTCGACTGGTGGGTGCCCTTCCTGGCCATGACGGCACTGGCGGTCGTCGTGATCGGCTGGATCGCGGCACTGCTGCCGGACCAGCCCGGGCAGCCGACCGGCCAGCGGGAGCCGGTCCGGCAGGCGCTCACGGTGCCCGGTGTCCGGCCGGTGCTCACCGTCACGGTGCTCTTCGTGCTCGCGCACACCATCCTGTTCACCTTCGTCGCGCCCTTCCTGGACCGGGCCGGCCTCGGCGGCGCCACCGGACCGGTGCTGCTGGTCTTCGGGCTGGCCTCGCTGCTGAGCGTCTGGCTGGTCGGCGCCCACATCCACCGCCGGCTGCGGCAGCTGACCATCGGCGGCGCGCTGCTGGTCGCGCTGACGGCGGCCGTCCTCGCGGTCCGGTCCGGCGGCGCGCCGCCGGTGTACGTCGCGGCGTTCTTCTGGGGCCTGGGCTGGGGCGGCGCGCCGACCCTGCTCCAGACCGCCCTCGGCGACGCCGGCGGGGAGCGGGCGGACGCCGCCCAGGCCGTCCTGGTGACCCTGTGGAACGCCGCGATGGCGGGCGGCGGCGTGGTCGGCGGCCTGGTCCTGAGCGGCCTGGGCACCGGTGCCCTGCCCTGGACGGTGCTCGCGCTGATGCTCCCCGTCCTCGCCGTGGCCACCGCCGCCCGCCGCCACGCCTTCCCGGCCCCGGCCCGGCGGCGGTGAACACGGCCCGGCGTCAGCGCTCCATCAGCCGGTGCACCGCCTCGACCACCTCGGGGGAGGCCTTCGCCATGGAGCCCGAGTCGTACGGCGGCTGCGGGTCGTACTCGATCAGCAGCTGGATCGCCTGCGCGGTGGTGTCCCCGCTGATCAGGCCGGTCAGCGTCAGGGCGAGGTCGATCCCGGCCGAGACCCCGGCGGCGATGGCGTACTTGCCGTCGATGACGACCCGCTCCGTCCCGGTCGGCTCCGCCCCGTACGCGGGCAGCCGGTCCAGCACGCCCCAGTGGCTGGTGGCCCGGCGGCCCTTGAGCAGCCCGGCGGCGCCCAGCAGCAGCGAGCCGGAGCAGACCGAGGTGGTCCAGGTGGTGGTCGCGTCCACCCGGCGCAGCCAGTCGAGCAGCGCCTCGTTCTCGAGCTGGGCCTTCGTCCCGGGGCCGCCGGGCACCAGCAGCAGGTCGGCCGAGTCCACCTCGTCCAGGGTGGCGTCCGCGGTGACCGCCAGGCTGCCGACGTCGTTGCGCACCGGCCCCCGCTCGGCGGCGACGAACACGACCTCGGCGCCGGGGATCCGGGACAGCACCTCGTAGGGGCCGACCGCGTCCAGCGTGGTGAAATCGGGGTAGAGCAGGATGGCGATGCGCATCAGTGACCTCCGGTCGGTTCGGGTCGGAAGCGGCGCCGGTACTCGGCGGGCGGGGCGGCCAGGGCCCGGACGAAGGCGCGCCGCATCGCCTCCGGGGTGCCGTAGCCGCAGGAGCGCGCGATCTCCTCGACGCCGTCGTCGGTGTCCTCCAGCCGGCGCCGGGCGGCCTCCAGCCGGACCCCGTCCACGTACCGGCCCGGGGTCACCCCGACCTCGCTGGCGAAGGCCCGGGCGAAGTGCCGCGGCGACAGCGCCGACCGGTCGGCCAGCGCCTCGACCGAGAGGTCGGCCTCGGGGTGCTCGGCGATCCACTGCTGCACCTCGCGCAGTGGCTGCCGGGCCGCCACCTGGGCGGCCAGCTGGGTGCTGAACTGGGCCTGGTTGCCCGGCCGGCGCAGGAAGACCACCAGGTGGCGGGCGATCAGCAGGGCCGTCTCCCGTCCGAGGTCCTCCTCGACCAGGGCCAGGGCCATGTCGATCCCGGCGGTGACCCCGGCCGAGGTGGCGATCCGCCCGTCCCGGACGTGGATCGGGACCGGGTCCACCTCGACGTCCGGGTACCGCCGGGCGAGTTCCTCGCCGTAGGCCCAGTGGGTGGTGGCCCGGCGCCCGGCCAGCAGTCCGGCCTCGGCGAGCAGGAAGGCCCCGGTGCACACCGACACCACCCGCTCGGCCCGCCCGGCCAGCTCCCGGATCCGCGCCACCAGGGCCGGGTCCGCCAGCTTGGCGCCCTCCCCGCCGGGGACCAGCAGGGTGTGCACCGGCCCGACCTCCGCCAGGTCCGCGTCCGGCAGCAGCCGCAGTCCGCTGTGGCTGCGCACCGGGCCGCCGCCCGGGGAAGCGGTGGTCACCCGGTACGCCCCCGGCTGCCCGGAGGCCTTGCCCGCTCCCGCGAACACCTCCAGGGGGCCGGTCACGTCGAGGCTCTGCACGCCCTCGAAGAGGACGATGACCACGCTGCGCGCTCTCATGCGGCCAGCGTCCCAAGGGGGGAGCGGTGGCAGCAATGACCTGTTTCCCACCTTTCCTGCCATCCGCCGCGCGGGAACGGGCGGAACGTGCGGACAGGACGCGCGGGCGGGCGCGGAAACGCCGGAAGGCCCTCCGCTCTCGCGAAGGGCCTTCCGGCTGTCTGTGCGCCGCCAGGGACTCGAACCCCGGACAGATAGGAAGAGCGTGGTGGAGGGAAAAGTGTGCAAAGACGGGTGTAAAAAACGG
>NZ_JBSFWR010000040.1:0-66899 GCF_053594915.1 Kitasatospora sp. NPDC002543
GGGCCCAGCCCCGCAGGTCGGCGGCGAGCTTCCAGCCGAGGTTGGCGGCGTCCTGGAATCCGGCCGTCATCCGTCGCCCTTCATCCGTCGCCCGCCGTCCGCCGGCGCCCCACTGGTCCGCCGCCGCCCCGTTCCTCCACTCGTGGGAGAGTGGTAGGCAGCGAAGGGAGCGCGAACGTGCTGATAGACAAGGTGGCGGAGATACTCGCCGAGGCGTCGGCCGAGGCGGTTGAGCCGCGCTTCCGGGCGCTGGCCGCCGGCGAGGTGATGGAGAAGGCGCCCGGCGAGCTCGTGACGGTCGCCGACCGTGAGGCCGAGGCGATCATCGCCCGCCGACTGCACGAGCTGCTCCCCGTCCCCGTGGTGGGCGAGGAGGCCGTCGCCGCCGACCCGGCACTCGCCATGGCGCTCCACGACGAGCCCGCCGCCTGGCTGGTCGACCCGGTGGACGGCACCGCCAACTTCGTGGCCGGCAGACCCGAGTACGCCGTGATGTGCTCCCTGGTCCGCTCCGGCCGGACCGTCGCCTCCTGGATCTGGCAGCCCGCCACCGCCACCGCCTACTGCGCCGAACTGGGCTCCGGCGCCTGGCGCGACGGCGTCCGTCTGAGTCGCCCTCCGGCACCGAAGGACGTCTCGAAGCTGCGCGGCTCGGTGAAGAGCCGCTACCTCGACGCCGAGCACCGCCGCCGGCTCCAGGACAACGTGGCGTCCTTCGGCGAGATCTCCGCCGGTCGGCACGCCGCCGGGATCGAGTACCCGGACGTCGTCGACGGCCGCTCCGACTTCGTCCTCTACTGGCGCACTCTCCCCTGGGACCACGCCCCGGGCTCCCTCCTGGTCACCGAGGCCGGCGGCGTCTCCGCCCGCCCGGACGGCACCCCGTACCGCCCGGAGGCCCCCGGCTGCGAGGACGGCCTCCTGGTCGCCGCCGACCCCGAGACCTGGGAGCTCACCAGGTCGATCCTGCTGGCCGGCTGACCCCGGCCCCGGCCGCCCGGACTCCCCGGCCCGAGCACCCCCACGCCGAGCACCCCGGCACGCGCACCCGCGGCCGGCGAGCACCGGCCCCCCGGTCGCCCTACCCCGCCCGCTCTCCCGCCACCTCGCGGCCGGCGCCCACCACGTCCCGCAGCAGCGCGCCGACCTCACCCACCGTGGTGTGCGGATTCAGCAGCGTGAGCTTCAGCCGGACCCGGCCCGGCCCGTCGCCCGGCAGTTCGGTGCGGCCGACCACCGCCCGGCCGGTGCGCAGCAGCAGCCGCCGCAGCCGGCCGTTCAGCTCGTCCAGCGCCGCCTCGTCCGTCACACCGGGCGGCCGGTAGCGGAAGAGGACGGCGGTGAGCACGGGCTCGGTGTGGAGTTCGAGCGCCGGCTCGGCGCGCACGGCGTCGGCGGCGGCCCGGGCGAGGTCGTGGCAGGTGTCGACCAGCCGGCCGAGCCCGTCGCGGCCGAGGGTGCGCAGGGTGACGGCGAGTTTGAAGGCGTCGGCCCGGCGGGTGGTGCGCAGCGAGCGGCCGAGCAGGCTGGGGTAACCGGCCTGCTCGTCGTCGACCGGGTTGAGGTACTCGGCGCGCCGCGCGAGCGACACGTAGGTCTCGGCGCGGCGCACCAGGAACACCCCGGCCGCGGCCGGCTGCCAGCCGAGCTTGTGCCAGTCGAGGGAGACCGAGTCGGCGCGGGCGATGCCGTCGAGCAGCGGGGCGAGCCGGTCGGAGAGCAGCGCGCCGCCGCCGTACGCGGCGTCCACGTGCAGCCAGGCACCGTAGCGGCCGGCGAGGTCGGCCGCGGCGGCCAGCGGGTCGACGGCTCCGGTGTCGGTGGTGCCCGCGGTGGCGACCACGGCGATCGGGGTCCGTCCGGCCCAGCCGGCCTCGGCCATCGCCCGCTCCAGTTCGTCGGCCCGCATCCGCAGCCCGCGGTCGACCGGGACGGGGATGACGGCCCGCTCGCCGAGGCCGAGCAGGGCGGCGGCGCGCTGGACGGAGAAGTGCGCGGCCTCGGAGGCGAGGATGCACGGCCGGGGCCCGACCGGGATGCCGTCCAACTCCACGATGCCGTCGAGCTTCTGGTCGCGCGCCAGCATGAGCCCCATGAGGTTGGACTCGGTGCCGCCGGAGGTGAGGACGCCGGCGGAGCGCTGCGGGTCGTAGCCGACCAGTGCGGCGAGCTCGGCGAGCAGGGCGCTCTCCAGGGCGGTGGCGGCGGGGGCCTGGTCCCAGGAGTCCTGGGAGGGGTTGAGGGCGCTGACCGCGAGGTCCGCCGCGACGGCGACGGCCAGCGGCGGGCAGTGCAGGTGGGCGGCGCAGGCCGGGTCGGCGGGGTCGGCGGCGCCGTGGGCGAGGAGCTCGGTGAGCCGGGCGAGGGCTCCGGGGCCGTCGGCGGCGGCCAGCGCCTCGTCGACGAGTGCGGCGAGTTCGGCGGGGCTGCCGGCCGGCAGCGGTCCGGAGCGCGTGGCGGCGCCGGTCTCCAGGGCGTCGAGGACGGTGGCCAGCAGCGGGGCGAGGGCGCCCGGTCCGGACGCGCCGCCCGCGAGGGCGTTCGCGGCGGGGCCGTTGCCGGGAAGGCCAGCGGGTTCGTTCCCGGGGAGGCCGGCGGCGCCGGGCCCGCTCACCGGTTCCCCCGCACGGTCCGCGCACCCGCCGGGCCGCGCTCCGGCGCGCTCGCCACCCCGCCGCCCGGTCCGCCGCCCGGTCCGTCCGGTCCGCCCGGTCCGCCCGCGGAGGCCACCGCGATCGCCTCCGCCAGCCGGTCCAGCACCGCCGCCACCTGCTCGTCCGTGATGGTGAGCGGCGGGAGCAGCCGCAGCACCGCGTCGTGGCGCCCGCCGAGTTCGACGATCAGCCCCCGCGCCAGGCAGGCTTCCCGGACCCGGACTGCGAGCGCCGGGTCGGCCGGCCGGGCGCCGCACGCGTCGGGCTCGGCGGCCGGGTCGACCAGTTCGACGCCGAGCATCAGCCCGCGGCCGCGCACGTCGCCGATCATCGGCAGTTCGACCGCGAGTTCGCGCAGCCGGGCGGCCATCCGCTCGCCGACCACGCCGGCCCGCTCGGCCAGCCCGTTCGCCGCGACGTGGCGCAGCGTGGCGGCCCCGGCGGCCATGGCCAGGGTGTTGCCGCGGAAGGTGCCGGTGTGGGCGCCGGGCCGCCAGCCGTCGTAGTCCTCGCGGTACACGACGACGGCGAGCGGGAGGCTGCCGCCGATGGCCTTGGAGAGGACCATCGCGTCCGGGACGATGCCGCTGTGCTCGATCGCCCACATCGCGCCGGTGCGGCCGACTCCGGTCTGCACCTCGTCGACGATCATCGGGATGCCTCGCTCGGCGGTGATCCGGCGCATCGCGCGCAGCCAGCCGTCGGGCGCGGGGACGACCCCGCCCTCGCCCTGGACGGCTTCCAGGATCATCGCGGCGGGCGCCACCACGCCGCCCGAGGGGTCGTCCAGCAGCCGTTCCACGTAGGTCTCGGCGAGGTCGGTGCCCGCCGCGCCACCGACCCCGAACGGGCAGCGGTAGCCGTACGGGTAGGGCAGCCGGGCGACCTCACCGCCGCTCGGCAGCGGTTCCTTGACGGCGACGTTGCCGGTGAGCGCCAGGGCGCCGGCGGTCATTCCGTGGTAGGCGCCGGTGAAGGCCAGCGCGCCGGACCGGCCGGTGGCGGTCTGCATCAGCTTGAGCGCGGCCTCGACGGCGTCCGTGCCGGCCGGTCCGCAGAAGTGCACCCGGGCCCGGGCGGCGAACTCGGCCGGCAGGCTCTCGAACAGCGCGCTGGTGAAGTCGTCCTTCTCGGCGGTGGCGAGGTCGAGCAGGTGCAGGGGGGCGCCGCTGTCGAGGGTGCGGCGGATCGCCTCCAGCACCACCGGGTGGTTGTGGCCGAGGGCGAGCGTGCCGGCGCCGGAGAGGCAGTCCAGGTAGCGCCGTCCGTCGGCGCCCTCGACGGTCATGCCGTGGGCGCGGACCGGGACGATCGGGAAGGAGCGGGCGTAGGTTCTGGCGGCGGACTCGCGGACGCGCTGACGGCGCAGGATGGCCTCACCGGCTGCCGGGGCTCCGGAGGCGGCCTGGACGGGTACGGCTGCGAGCGACACGAGAAACCCCCAGGGGAAGTTAGGTTAGCCTAACTTTACTGCCCTTGACCTGCTGGAACGCCCCGGGGGTCGCAGAACCACCCGGGCGAGTGAACCTCCCCCGGTTCCGCCAACGAGCGTCGCGCGAAAAGGTAACGGCCCGGTCCCCGAAACCCCTCAGGACCGGCCCCTCCACCGATAACAGAGCTCCGGCCGTCCGACGCTCCCGTACTGCGGCTCCCGCACCGCGCACCCCGTCTCCACCAGGTGCTCCAGGTAGCGCCGCGCGGTGATCCGCGAGACCCCGGCCGCCGCCCCCGCGGCCGCCGCCGACAGCCCGGTGGCCGCCTCCCGCAGGACCGAGGCGACGGTGTCCAGGGTGGGCGCGCTCAGCCCCTTGGGCAGGGTGCTGCGCTCCGGTGTGCGAAGCAGGGCGAGCGCCTGGTCGACCTCCTCCTGGCCGGTCGCCTCGCCGGTGCGCCCGAGGCTGTCGCGGTAGCGGGCGTACCGCTCCAGGCGGTCGTGCAGGGCGGCCGCGCTGAACGGCTTCAGCAGGTACTGCACGACACCCGCCGACACCGCCTGCCGGACCATGGCGAGGTCGCGCGCCGAGGTCACCGCGATGACGTCGGTCCCGTGGCCGGCCGCGCGCAGCGTGCGGCAGAGCTGGAGCCCGTGGCCGTCCGGCAGGTAGAGGTCGAGCAGGGTGAGGTCGACGGGCGTCCCGGCGGCGCGGGCCCGGTCCAGGAAGCGGAGCGCTTCGGCACAGCTGTGGACCGTCCCGGCGACGCGGAAGCCGGGCTCCCGCCCGACGTACAGGGTGTGCGCGGCCGCGGCCACCGGGTCGTCCTCGACCACCAGGACGGCGATGCCCGCACCGGCGGCGGTGTCGGCGGCGCCGCTCACAGCCCGGCCCCTTCCCGCTCTCGACCGGCGGACCCGCCGGGACGGCCGGCGGGTCCGCCCGGCTCTGCCGCCCCTGCCGATCCTCCCGGCTCACCGGGCTCACCGCCGGGCCCTCCCGGCCGCCCTGCCAGCGGCAGCCGCACCGTGAGCACCGCCCCGCGGTCGCGTCCGACCTCGACGGTGCCGCCGTGGCGCCGGGCGGCCTGGGCGACCAGTGCCAGCCCGAGCCCGTGCCCGCGGCCGTCCCGCTTGGTGCTCCAGCCGCGCCGGAACACGTCCTCGACCGCGCCCGGGTCTATCCCCGCGCCGGTGTCGGCGACCCGCAGCAGCAGGCAGTCGCCGGACGGCCCCGCGGCGCCGCCGTCAGGGCGGCCCCGGCCGTCGGCGTCCCGGCCCCCGGCGTCCCGGTCGTCCGCGATCCTCGCCGTGACGGTGACCTCCGGCGGGACGGGGCTCTCGGCCGCGCCGGCGATGGCGGCGTCCACGGCGTTGTCGATCAGGTTGCCGAGCACAGTGATCAGGTCGCGGGAGCCGAGCCCGGGCGGCAGCACCCCGTCGTCGATCCGGCTGTCCTCGGTGAGCGTCAACTCCACGCCCCGTTCGGCGGCTTGGGCCGCCTTGCCGAGCAGCAGCGCGGCCAGCACCGGCTCGCTCACCGCCGCGACCACCCGGTCGGTGAGCTGCTGGGCGAGTTCGAGCTCGGCGGTGGCGAACTCCACCGCCTGTTCGTGGCGGCCGAGTTCGATCAGCGAGACCACCGCGTGCAACCGGTTGGCGGCCTCGTGCGCCTGCGCGCCGAGCGCCTCGGTGAAGCCGCGGACCGAGTCCAACTCGCCGCTCAGCGACTGGAGTTCGGTATGGTCACGAAGGGTGATCACCCGGCCGAGACCGGTACCGGTTCCGATGGTGGAGGTGTTCAGCACCACGACCCGTTCGGCGGTCAGGTGCACCTCGTCCCGGACCGGGTCCGCCCGCAGAACGGCCGCCACCAGCGCCTCCGGAAGGTCGAGCTCCGCCACCGGGCGACCATCCAAGTCGCCTTCCAGGCCGAGCAGTTCACGGGCGGCATCGTTGCACAGCACCACCCGGTGCGAGCGGTCCAGCAGGACCAGCCCCTCGCGCACCGCGTGCAGGGTCGCCTGGTGGTACTCGTAGAGGTGGCTCAGCTCGTCCGGCCCCATCCCGTGGGTGTGCCGCCGCAGCCGGGAGTTGGCGAGGTAGGTGCCGACGCCACCGAGCGCGAGCGCGGCGACCGCCACCCCGACCAGGGCGAGCAGCGGACCGCTCAGCTGCGCGGAGATCGACTGCACCGTGAGGCCCGCGCTGACCAGCGCCACCACCCGGTGCCGGTCGTCCAGGACGGGGGTGACCACCCGCACCGAGGGGCCGAGCGTGCCGGTGTACGTCTCGCTGCGGGTCTGCCCGGCGAGCGCCCAGTCGATGTGGCCGAGGTAGAGCCGGCCGATCTGCTCGGGCAGCGGATGGGTCCAGCGCACGCCCTCGGTGTCCATGACGGTGATGAAGGAGACCCCGGTGTCGGCCCGCACCTGCTCGACGTACGGCTGGAGCACCGCGGTCGGGTCCGGGTCGCCGACGGCCGCCCGCACGGACGGCGAGTCCGCGACGGCGTGCGCGACTGCGGTGACCTGGCGGCGGGCGGAGTCCTCGGCGCGGTCGGCGGTGAAGAGGTACGCGAGCACCGCGCCGCCGGCGACCACGGCGGCGACGATCACCACCTGGACGACGAACAGCTGCCCGGCCAGGCTGCGGACCAGCCGCCGGGGCAGGCGTCGAGGCAGGCCTCGGGCCGGGCGCCCGGGCCCGCGGCCCGTCGGCCGGTGCGAACGGCGGCGCGGGGCGGTGGGGGCGGTGCGCTCGGACATGCCTGCCAGTGTGCACCACGCTCCGGGACACCCCCGGGGCCCGTCCGGCCACCGCCTCCGGGGCCCGTCCGGCCCGCACCGCCGGCCCGCACTGTTCGCGGGCCGGGCATCGGGGCCGCCCGCACGGTTCATGAACTCTATGAACGCAAACGTGACCTGCGTCACCTCCGGGCCCATAGTCGGAGCGGCCCATCCCCCGGGGCCACCCAGGACTGCACGGCAAGGGAGCCGCAGATGTCGATCGCTGGAGCCGCCGCGGCGGCGGGACCCAGACGCAAGGACCGGACCCACTACCTCTACATCGCCGTGATCGCCGCGGTGGTCGCGGGTGTGGTGGTCGGCCTGGCCGCCCCCGGTTTCGCCGTGGAGCTGAAGCCGGTCGGCACGGGCTTCGTCAATCTGATCAAGATGATGATCAGCCCGGTAATCTTCTGCACCATCGTCCTGGGCATCGGCTCGGTGACCAAGGCCGCGAAGGTCGGCAAGGTCGGCGGCCTCGCCATCGGCTACTTCCTCGCCATGTCGACCGTCGCCCTGGCCATCGGCATGGTCGTCGGCAACCTCCTGGAGCCCGGCGGCGGCCTGCACCTGACCGCCGCGCTCGCCAAGTCCGGCCACGCCCAGGCGGCCGCCGGCGGCGCCCAGTCGACCACCGACTTCCTGCTCGGGATGATCCCCGAGACCCTGTTCTCCGCCCTTACCCAGGGCAAGGTGCTCCAGACCCTCCTGGTCGCCCTGCTCGCCGGCTTCGCGCTCCAGGCGATGGGCCCGGCCGGCACGCCGGTGCTGCGCGGGATCGAGCACCTCCAGCGGCTGGTCTTCCGGGTCATGTCGATGATCATGTGGGTCGCGCCGATCGGCGCCTTCGGGGCGATGGCCGCCGTGGTCGGCGCCACCGGCACCGCCGCGCTGAAGAGCCTGGCCGTCATCATGATCGGCTTCTACGTCACCTGCGCGCTGTTCGTCGTCGTGGTGCTGGGCGCGCTGCTGCGCCTGGTCGCCGGGGTCAACGTGTTCGCGCTGCTGAAGTACCTCGGCCGCGAGTTCCTGCTGATCCTCTCCACCTCCTCCTCGGAGAGCGCGCTGCCCCGCCTGATCGCCAAGATGGAGCACCTGGGCGTCAGCCGCCCGGTCGTCGGCATCACCGTGCCGACCGGCTACAGCTTCAACCTCGACGGCACCGCCATCTACCTGACCATGGCCTCGATCTTCATCTCCGAGGCGATGGACAAGCCGATGTCGCTCGGCGAGCAGCTCTCGCTGCTGGTCTTCATGGTGATCGCGAGCAAGGGCGCGGCCGGGGTCACCGGCGCCGGACTGGCCACCCTCGCGGGCGGGCTCCAGTCCCACAAGCCCGCGCTGGTGGACGGGGTCGGCCTGATCGTCGGCATCGACCGCTTCATGTCCGAGGCCCGCGCGCTCACCAACTTCGCGGGCAATGCCGTCGCGACCGTGCTGATCGGGCACTGGACCGGCGAGATCGACGCCGAGCGCGCCCGACGGGTGCTGGCCGGCGAGCTGCCGTTCGACGAGCTGACGCTGGTCGACACCCACGCCGCGTCGGACGGCCCCACCGCGTCGGACGGCCCCACCGCGCCGGACGGCCCCACCGCCGACGCGCCCCAGGCCGTCCCCGCCCAGGGCACCGCCCCCGCCGGGGTCTGAGCCCGGCAGCACCCCCGCACTCCCCCGGTTCGGCGCCTCCCACCAACCCCCGGAAACGGCGCCGGACCGGGGGTCTTCGCGTCCTCGCGCTCAGGCCCGGGCGGCGTTCCCGGCCGTCCGACGTTCCCGGGCGTCCGGCGTTCCCGGCCGACCGACGCGCCCGGCCCGGAGGCCCCGGGTCGGCTCGCGCGTCACAGCTCCTGCGAACCGCTGAGCACCCAGGCCACCCCGTCGGCCGGATCCTCCAGCGCGACGTGCAGGTGGTGCAGTCCGGCCGAGGGCTCCTGCCAGGTGAAGCAGCGCATCCGGGCCACCAGCGCGTTCACCT
Source organism: Kitasatospora sp. NPDC002543 (assembly GCF_053594915.1). Taxonomy (NCBI): domain Bacteria; kingdom Bacillati; phylum Actinomycetota; class Actinomycetes; order Kitasatosporales; family Streptomycetaceae; genus Kitasatospora; species Kitasatospora sp. NPDC002543. The sequence continues at coordinate 8,848 of NZ_JBSFWR010000040.1, forward strand.
CGCCCCGCTCGACCCCGCCGACCCCCACCGGGCCCTCCGGGCTCTCCGGACCGTCCGGCCCACCGTCCGCCCCGGCCATCGCGGCCAGCGCCCGCCACAGCCCCAGCCTGCCGTGCGCAGAGCCCTGCGCCCGCCCCACCGCCGCGGACCGCACCAGCGCCGGGTAGACCAGCGTGAACGGCAGGTACCCGCCGACCACCCGCCGGTCGCGGGCCAGCAGGGCCGCCGCCGCGGGGGCCTGACCTCGGACGCAGGCCGTCGCCGCCCACGGCGCCAGCTCGCCCAGCCCCGTCAGCGCCCGGACGACCCGGGGCCCGTCCGGCCGACCGACCGACGGCGCCACCGGAGGCAGTTCCACCTCCCCCAGGCCCTCCCGGCTGGCGGGCAGGGTCAGCAGCGCGCTGCGCGCTCCCCCACCCGGCAGGTACTCGCGCACCCGGCCCGCCTCCTCCCATCCCGCCGCCTCCCACGGTTCCAGGCGCATCGGCACGCCCTCCGGGTCGGGCTCGGCCCCGAACGGGAGGTCCTCGCCGAGCAGCGCCCGGGTGTGTGCGACCAGCCGCCGCACCGGGCCCGGGCCGAGCAGCGGGGCCAGCCGCAGCCAGGAGTGCCGGGTCGCCAGCACCTCCCAGAGCGGGCCGGCGTCGTGGTCGTCCACGCCCGCGGCCGTCCCCGCGCCGCCGTCCCGGTCGAACAGCCGGACGGCCAGCTCGGGTGGCGCCGCGTAGGCGATCAGGTGGCCGAGCGGCGCCGTCAGCGCGGCCGCGGCCTCCTCGCCCGCCTCCGCGCTCGCGGCCGCCCGGCCCAGCCGGTAGGCGGCGAGCAGCTCGGACCAGCGGCCGTCCTCGGCCAGCGCGCGCAGGCGGTCGTCCCCGTACGTGATCACGTTTCGCAGGGTACGGGCCGGGGCGGCGCAGCAGCCGACTTGCCGTCGGTTCGGTGCGTCGGGGCGGCGGGCGTGCGCCCGCCTCCGCCGCCGCCGGTCCGCCCGCGCCCCTGGTCACGCCCCCTTTCGCACCTGCCACCCCGTCGCTCCGTCGAGCCCCTCCTCCCACGCGCGCTCCCGCTCCCATCCGTGTTCGCGGTCGCATTCCCGGTCGTGCCCCCTTTCGCGCTCCCGTTCGCGCTCCTGCTGGAGGACGGCGCGCAGCCGGCCGTGGGCGCGGCGCCGGGTGACGGCCAGGGTGCTGCGGTGCAGGCCGAGCAGTTCGGCGGCCTCGTCGATGCTGTAGCCGTCGAGGTCCACCAGCACCACGGCACGGGCCTGCTTGGCGGTCAGGAAGCCCAGCAGGCGGAGCACCTCCCAGCGCGCCTGCAGCTCGGCCATCCCGCCGGCCCTGGGGTCGAGCGCCCCCCGGTCCCGCTCCCCGGCCTCGCCCGCCTCCGGCACCTCGGGCATCGGCACCCGCCGGCGCTCCCGGCGCCACTGGTCGCGCAGGATGTTCACCATGGTGGTGAACGCGTAGGCGTACGGCTGCGGATGGCCGAGGAAGCGCTCCGGCCGACGGGCGATCCGGAGGTACGCGTCGTGGACGACGTCCCCGGCGCCGAGGGGACCACCGGCGAGGGCAGCCGCCGCCTGCTGGAGTCTGGGTAGAAGATCCGTGAACACCCGGTTGAATTCGGCCGATTGATCGTCGCTCCCGCTCGGATCGAATCCCCTTCCCCGTCCGCCGCCCGCACTTCGACCGCTGCGATCCGCCATGCCGCTCTCCCCGGAATCGGCACTCCGAGCACCCGGTTCGCGCTGGCCACACGGGGCGCGGGCCAACCGGATGACTTGTGACACAGGTCACATCATAGTTCGTCGTCTCACCCTGCGCAGTCAATCGTGTGCAACACGTCACCGACCGCGCGGGAGGCGGGAATTCACACCACACGGACATCCCGGCGGCCGGAGCACCGCGCTCGACGAGAACCACTCAGCAAGGAGAACCACCGTGCGAGGCTGCATCACCAGGAAGATCGCCACGTTCGGACTGGCCGCCACGGCCGCCCTGGGCGTGCTCGGGACCACCGCCCCGCCGGCCGCCGCGGCGACGGTCCGGACCCGGACCGCCACTCCGGAGTCCACCGAGACCTGGAACACCGTCGCGTCCGCGACCTACCACTGCGTCATCACCGCCAACTACGGCTGGCGGTGGGAGGGCCACTGCAACGTCTACTCCGGGCGACTGCGCACCATTACCTACTGCGCCAACGGCACGTCCACCACCGGGCTGTGGATCGGCGCGCGACCGGAGGCCTGGGCGGTCTGGGGCAACTGCTCGGGATCCACCTGGACGCGGATCGTGTTCCAGTGGCACAGCTGAACCGCCGACCGCCTGACCGCTCGACCGCCGCCAGGAGCGCCGGAACCGCCGCCACGAGGGCCGCCAGGAGCGCCGCCAGGTCCTGACAGCTGACAGCTGACAGATTTCGAAATCTGTCAGCTGTCAGCTGTCATTTGCACACTGTCCGTCCGCCGGCGCCGCCCGCACGCCTCTTTCTCGGCCCACCACCGCGACCCGCCCACCTCAGCCCACCGGCGCGACGTCCGCGAGCAGGCGGGCGGCGTGCACCCGGCCCGCGTGCTCAACCAGGTTGATCAGCACCTCCTTGCCCGAGGCCCGGCGGCGCGCGTCGCACAGCAGCACCGGCGTGCCCGCGTCCAGGTCCAGTGCGCGGGCGACCTCCTCCGGGCCGAACTCCCGCGTCCCGGAGAAGCGGTTCACCGCGACCACGAACGGGATGCCCCGGTGCTCGAAGAAGTCGACGGCCGGGAAACAGTCGGTCAACCTGCGGGTGTCGGCGAGCACCACCGCACCGAGCGCCCCCTGCGCCAGCTCGTCCCACAGGAACCAGAACCGGTCCTGCCCCGGCGTGCCGAACAGGTAGACCGCCAGCCCCTCGCGAATGGTGATCCGGCCGAAGTCCATCGCCACCGTGGTGGTGGACTTCCGCTCCACACCGTCCAGGTCGTCCGTCCCGCGCCCGGCCTCGGTCAGCCGCTCCTCGGTGCGCAGCGGGCGGATCTCACTGACCGCGCCGACCAGCGTCGTCTTGCCGACTCCGAAGCCGCCCGCCACCAGGATCTTGAGCGAGAGCACGGTGCCGTCGGGATCCTCGGCGCCGAAGGGGTCCGGGCCGCCGGACGGGTCGCGGGCGTCGTACCGGTCGGCCGGGTCCGGCCCGGTGGACGGGTCCGGCCCGGTGGACGGGTCGAGGGGTTCGGACGGGTGGTCAGAGTGCGCGGAGTCCACGGATGACCTCCTGGAGGATGCGCTCGTCGGGGAGCAGGGCGGGCGGGACGGGACGGCGGACCCGGATGAGCCCGGCCGCCAGCAGATCGCCGAGCAGCACCCGCACGACGCCCACCGGCAGGTCGAGGTCGGCGGCCAGCTCGGCCACGGACAGGGGGTTGCCCCGGCACAGCGCGAGGATGTGCGCCTGCTCCGGGCCGACCGGCGGCTCCGGCACGTCCGGCGCGAGCGTCGGGTCGGGCAGCTCGGTGACCACCACGGCGATCAGGTCGAACTGTCGCTCCCCGGCCCCGGTGCGCCCGCGGGTCATCGCGTACGGGCGGACCAGCGGACCGGCCTCGTCGTCGTACCAGCGGGCCCGGTGGGCGGCCGCGAGCGGGTTGCGGGGCTGTCCGTCGGGTGCGGCCCTCGGGTGCTCGGGATGTCGCCCCCGGTGCGGGCGGGGCACCGGGCTCACCGGCCGCCCACCGCCCGTGGCGGGGCACTCAGATGCTCGCCGACCCGGCGGACCAGCCGGGCCATCTCGTAGGCGACCAGGCCGAGGTCGGCCCGGGCGGTGGCGAACACGGCGAGGCAGGTGCCCTCGCCGGCCGCCGCGACCAGCAGGTAGCCGCCCTCCAACTCGACCATGGTCTGGCGGACTTCACCCGCGCCGAAGTGCCGGCCGGCGCCCTTGGCCAGGCTGTGGAAGCCGGAGGCGACGGCCGCCAGGTGCTCTCCGTCCTCCCGCGCCAGGCCGGCCGAGGTGCCCATGGCCAGGCCGTCGGCGGAGAGCATCACGGCGAAGCGGAGCTCGGGGGCGCGCTGGACCAGTTCGTCGAGGAGCCAGTTCAGCTCCCCCGCGCGGTGGGTGGTGGCGATCACGGACGCTCTCCTTCGGGTCGGGACGGGTGTTGGGGGTGACGCGCCCGCGGCGGCTGCGGAGGGTCGGCGGGCTGCCCGTCCCGCCGACGCTCCGGGGTCAGGCCGCGCGCCCATCCGCTCTGGAAGGCGGACATCGCCGCCCGGGCCTCCTCCGGGCTGCGGCCCGCGACACCGAGGCCGTCACCGGAGCCGGGCCCGGCCGGGGCGACGGCCGCCGCAGCCGCAGCCGTACGGCGGTGACCGTGCGCGGACGGGCGGGCCGGGGCCTCGCGCAGCTGCGGCATGAGGCTCGCCTGGCGAGTCCGGCGCGGCAACTCCTCGGGGCCCGGGTCGCCCCGGTGACCGCCGGGCCCGTGGCCCTCCGAGTCCGGTCCGGGCACCGGCTCCGATGGACGTTCCGTCCGGTGCGGCGCCGCGCCGTACGGCTGCGCCGGCCCGGACCGCGGACGGGCGGCCGCACCCGCGCCCCCGTCCGCAGCCGGGCCGGCCGCCCGGGCCGCGGAGGCCCGGAAGGGCGTGCGTCGTACCGGCCCGGGGGCACTGCCCCGGACACCGAACGGCAGCAACGCCCCACCCTCCGGCGGCGGCCCACCCACCGCCGGAAACCCCTCACCCGCTCCGCCGCGCGGGTGCTCCCGGTGGCTCGGGTCACCGGTCGGATCACCGGTCGGGGTGCCGCCCGAGACACCCGCCGGCTCCTGCGCGTGGCCGTGCACCGGCGCGAACTCCCGCTCCGGGCCGCCGTACCGCACCCCCTCGGCGGTCCCGGACCCGGCCCAGGCCCCTGACTCGGTCCCGGACGCGGTCCCGGACGCGGCGGACAGGGGTGCGACCGGCTCGCGGCCGTACCACACGCCCTCCTCCTCCAGCCCGGCCTCCGTCCCCAACTCCGCGTCCAGCCCCGCCTCCGACGCCGCCGTCTCGTCGGCCAGCAGCGTGGTCGGCAGCAGGACCACCGCCGTGGTGCCGCCGTACGCGGAGGTCACCAGCGAGACCTTGACGTCCTGCCGCCGGGCGAGCCGGCTGACCACGAACAGGCCGAGCCGGTCGCTGTCGAAGAGGTCGCTCTGTTCGGCGGCAGAGATCCGGCGGTTGGCCGAGTCCAGCACCTCCGGCCCCATGCCGAGGCCGCGGTCCTCGACCTCCAACGCGAAGCCGTTGCCGACCCGTTCGCCCCGGATGTGCACCCGGGTGTGCGGCGGGGAGAACCCGGTCGCGTTCTCGACCAGTTCGGCCACCAGGTGGGTGAGGTCGGCGACGGCGTGGCCGACCACCGCGGCGCGCGGCAGCGGGTGGACCTCGACCCGGGCGTACTCCTCGACCTCGGAGACGGCCGCGCGCACCACGTCCACCAGCGGGACGGGCCGACGCCAACCCCGCCCGGGGGCGGCTCCGGAGAGGATGATCAAGCCCTCGGCGTGGCGGCGCATCCGGGTGGTGAGGTGGTCCAGCCGGAACAGGTCCGCCAGCTCGGACGGGTCCTCGGTGCGGCGCTCCATCGCGTCCAGCAAGGTGAGTTGGCGGTGTACCAGGACCTGGCTGCGGCGCGCGAGGTTGACGAACACGCCGGAGACGCCGGAGAGCACCTCGGCCCGCTCGACCGCCGCCGTGACGGCCGCCCGCCGCACGGTGCCCAGCGCCCGGTGCACCTGGCCGATCTCGTCCCCCCGCTCGACCGGCAGGGGCGCCTCGGCCTCGATGTCCACCTCCTCGCCCGCCCGCAACTTCCGCATGGTGGAGGGAAGTTTGCGACCGGCCAGGTCAAGTGCCGAGTTGCGCAGGCCGATCAGCTCGGTGACCAACCCGCGCCCGATCTGCACCGAGATCACCAGCGAGGCCACCACACCGATCAGGCCGAGCAGCACGGCCATCCCGGCCGGGGTGAACAGGCCGAGGGCGTACGGGTCCTGACGCTCGGCGGCGAGCCGTCCGGCCCGGTCCTCGACGGCCCGCAGGGCACCCGCCGTGTTGCCCGCGACCATCGCCCAGCGGTCGGCCGGCACCGCAGCGACCGCCGTCCGGCCGTCGGCGGCAGCCCGTACCCGGTCCTCGTACCCGGCCAGTTCACGGTGGTCCGGTCCGCCGGTGACGGCGAGCAGCGCCTCCCGGTCGGCGGGACGCAGGTCGGCGGCGGCGCCCTGCTCGAACTCGCGCCGGGCGAAGGCCGCGCCGGAGAACTCCCGCAGCTGGTCGTCGGCGAGCCCGCCGGACAGCTGGGCGGCGCGCAGCAGGGCGTCCTCCCGGGCGAGCAGTTCGCGGGACCGGGCCAGCTCAAGCAGCACCCGCGCGTCGGAGGCCTCCCGAGGGGCCTGCAGGGGCGTGACGGCGCCGGCTGCGACGAGCGCCCGGTCCACCGCCTCGCCGTACACCGCGTACGCCTCGGGCCAGCCGACACTCCTGGCCAGGACTCGGTCGCGCAGCGCGGGCAGCACCGCGAGCGAGCCGCCGAGGGCGTCCAAACGGGCGGCCGCGTCACCGCCCAGCCCCTGGGCGTCGGCACGGTTGTAGCCCTGGTCGGGTCGGCGGACGTCCGGGAACAGCGGGGTGAGCGCCCGGTCGGTGGCCGCCGCCGCCTCGCGCAGGGCGCTCTCCCTGGCAGCGGTGGGGACGGCCGACGGTGCGGCCAGCAGTTGACCGGCGGCGGTGCGTTCGGCCTGCAGCCCGGCGACCGTCTCCGCGACGGGGGTGAGCAGCGTGCGCTGGGTGTCGCGCTGGCGCATCAGGCTCCAGACGCCCTGGGCGGTGGTGACGGTGGCGAACCCCCACAGGGCGATCACCGAGACGACCGGGACCATCAGCAGGGCGATGATCCGGGCGCGGACGGTCCGGGGTCGCAGCCCACGCAGCCACGGGCCGGGCCGCGGCGTACGGGCGGGCGGCCCGGCGTGGGCACCCCGACGGGTACCGGGGGCGGTACCTCGGTCTTCTCGCATGGGTGAGGGGCCTTTCGGGCGGGGAGAGCGGGCGGGGCGGGCCGGCGCGGAGGCGCGGGCGCGAAGTCGTAGGCGGGGGGTGTGGCGGGGGGGGCGTGGCGGGGGGGGTGGCGGGGGCGCGGGCTCAGGCGGCGCGGCCGTGCCGCTCGCCGTCGGGCCGGCCGGCCCCGTCCGGGCTGGGTTCGGACCGGGCGGGCCCCGGGGCGTCCGTCCCCGGGTGCGGGGGTTCGGCGGGGAACTCCTCGACGACCGGCCCGCCGGCCTCCCGGTAGCCGGCCCGCTCCTGGACGGTCGGCGAGAGCGCCACGAAGGCCGAGGCGAGGAAGAGGAACGAGCCGAGGCCGACGGCCAGCGGGAAGACGAACTCCATCGGGCTGGCCCCGCCGAGACCAGTGCGGGTCGGCTCCAGCCGGACGTGGACGGCGGCCATGCCGGTGTAGTGCATGCAGCTGACGGCGAGGCCCATGCCCATCGCGGCGGCCGCGGCCGCGTACACGTTGCGGATGGTGACGGCGGCCCAGAGCGCCGCGGTGGCGGCACCGACGGCGACGAGCACGGACAGCGCGACCGTTCCGGCGTCGTAGCGCAGGCCGCCGTGCATCCGGAGGGCGGCCATGCCGAGGTAGTGCATCGCGGCCACGCCGAGGCCGGTGGTGACGCCGCCGGACAGCAGGGAGAGACCGCGGTGCCGGCCGTAGCAGACCACGGTCAGGCCGAGGCCGGTGACCAGCACCGCGACCACGAGGCTGAGCACGGTCAGCGGCACGTTGTAGCGCAGTTCGGTGCCGTCGACGGTGAAGCCGAACATGGCGACGAAGTGCATCGTCCAGATGCCGGAGCCGATCGCGGCGGCTGCCGTGACCAGCCAGTTCCGCCGGGCCGGGCCGCTCGCGGCCAGACCGCGCAGTGTGCAGCGCAGCCCGAGGGCCGCGCCGGCGCAGGCCATCAGGTACGAGAGGGCGGGGGTCAGCCAGCCGAGGCTGAGATGGTTGAGGGTGCCCATGGGACCTCCGGTCGACCGGTCGGGCCCGGGGGCGGTACGCGGTGCGCCCGGGCTCCCCGGGCCGGGCGGACTGCATACGAATGGCATATGCCAACCGCATGTGCGCTTCCGGCCTGGGGTGCGTGGGACGCTATCGAGGGTCCGGAATCGGTCAGACAAAGATCTGAAAAGCTGCCCGCGAGGCTCGGATGGTGTGTTCGGATGAAGGGGTCCTGTGCCCGGAGGTCCGCGGGCGCGGCGAACACATGACAGCGGACAGATGACAGAGTCTGAAATCTGTCATCTGTCCGCTGAACTCTGTCAGTTGCACCCCGTCCGCCGAACAGCACCGGTCACCGACCGCCAGTTGTCGACAGCTTCCCGCCGGCCTCTCCCCCGTCAGCCCTTCGCCGTGACCCTGATCCGCATCGGGCTCGCCGCCCGCAGCGTGATCCCCTGGGCGAGCGCCACCCGCCGGTCCACGGCCTCCACCTCGAAGTCCCGCAGCAGCACTCCCAGCGCCAGCACTGCTTCCAGCATCGAGAAGTGCTGCCCGATGCAGGCCCGCGGCCCGCCCCCGAACGGGAACCACGCGTAGCGGTGCCGGATCCGCTCCGCCTCCGGCAGGAAGCGGTCCGGGTCGAAGCGCTCCGGGTCCTCCCAGTGGTCCGGGTGCCGGTGGGTCACCAGCGGCGCGACGACGACCTGCGCCCCCGCCGGTATCACGTACCCGTCGATGACGGTCTCCTCGACCGCCCGCCGCCCGCCCAGGGCCGCCGACGGGTAGAGCCGCATCGCCTCCTTCAGCACCCGGGTGATGTACGGCAGCGCGTCCAGGTCCGCCGCCGTCGGCGCCCGCCCGGTCAGCACGACCCGCGCCTCCTCCCGGGCGATCCGCCGCTGCTCGGGGTGCTTGGCCAGCAGGTGCAGCGCGAAGGCCAGCGCGGTGGCCGTGGTCTCGTGCCCGGCGAGCAGGAACACCAGGACCTGGTCGCGGAGTTCGGTCGGGTCCAGCCGCCCGCCGTTGTCGTCGCGGGCCCGCCCGAGCAGGGTGAGCAGGTCGTCCGCGCCTTCGTCGCCACCGTCCCGCGCTGCCCGTTCGGCCCGTTCGGCCCGTTCGGCGATGATCCGGTCGCAGACCCCGTACAGCGCCCGCTGGGCCTCGGCACCGCGCCGGTTGGCGGGGGTCGGCCAGGTGCGCGGCAGGCGGACCGGAGCGTAGCCGCGGTCCTTCACGTACTCGCCGAGTATCGGGAAGCTGCGGTGGACCACCGCCACGGCCTTCTCCACGTCGGCGCCGAACAGGATGCGCGCGACCGCCCGCAGTGCGAACCGGGACATCTCCTCCGCCGCGTCCACCACCCCGCCGGGCACCGCCCGCCAGCGGTCGGCGAGCGACTGCGCCTCCTGCGCGAGCGCGTCCGCGTAACCGTCGACCCGGCGCCGGGTGAACAGCGGCTGTATCATGCGGCGTTGGCGCTGGTAGACGGCATCCTGGCTGGTCAGCAGCCCGTTGCCGACGCTGCTGCGCAGTTCGTCGTAGAAGGGGTCCTCCTTGCGGAAGTTGGCCGCCTCGCCGGCCAGCACCTGGCGGACGCCCTCCGGCGAGAACACCCCGTAGAAGTCGGCCCGCAGCCCGGGCGGCCCGGCCTGGAAGCGCACCACGTCGCCGTGGTCGCGCCGGGCCGCGAGATAGCTGCGCAGCGGGCGGCGGGTAAGGTCGAACAACGATCCGACCAGGGGGTTCCCGACCGGGACGGGTATCGCGGAGGTGGGGGCGGGCACCGGGCGGGGGGCCGGTACGAGACCCGGGTCGGGGACGGGCATGACTTCGGTGGCCATCGGCACTCCTTCTGTTCAGGGATGCGCCCGCCGCCTCTGGCGACGGGCAGCCGGCACCCGGGTCGAGCCGCGCCCGGACCTGCCCGGCCGGAGCAACCGCACCGCCGGAGCAACCGACCCGTCGGACCAACCGGCCTGCCGGCCTGCCGACGCAACCGAACCGCCGAACCGGCCGGACCGGTTGGGCGGCCACCCGGCCCGGCCCCGGACCCGTCTCACTCGTACTCGGTGCCCCCCTTGCGGGTCAGGTAAGCATCGCCGACCACCTTGACGATCGCCCGCCCGCCGAGCGCGGGACTCCAGCGCTCGGCGACCGGCCGCACCACCACGCCCTCGCGCACGTGCAGTTGACGTCCGGAAACGGTCTCCCTGCCCCGGGCGAACCCCAGCACGGTCTCCGGATCGAACGGCCCGCGCCACAGTTCCGGAACCAACGGCAGTTCTCCGTCCAGGAGTTCGACTGCCGACAGCCAGTTCAGCCGACCGTCCACCACGGCCGACACGTCGAAGGCCGCGTAGCCGGGCCGCTCGGTGCGCGCCGAGGCGCCGTAACTCAGGTCCTGCACGCCCTCGCCGAAGACCTCGCCGAAGATGCCGACCCGCTCGGCCCCGAGGCGCTGCGCCAACCGGGCCGCCACCGCCGGGATGTCGTACGCGCGCACCGCCCGCCAGTAGAGGTTGCGGGTGGACTCGGCCAGCGCCAGCCCCTGCGCTCCGATGCCCTTGGAGGACACCCGCACCTCGCCGGTCGCCGCGACGTACGTGACCAGGCAGCAGCTGCCGTGCAGCTTCTCGGTCAGCACCACCGGCTCGCCGGGCTCGAAGACGTCGGGGTAGCGCTTGAGGTTCTCGATGTCGACCCAGGGCAGCAGGTCCGGTGCGCTGACCACGTCACCGCTCATCGACATCGGCACCGGCGGCTGCCACTTGACGACCCCGAGCAGCTCGGCGAAGTCGTCGCCGCGCTCGGCCGCGGCAGCCAGGTCGACGCCGGACAGGGCGGCGGGCCGGCAGACGATGCCCTGGGACAGCTCGCCGCGCAGCCGCACCGCCTTCACCCGGTTCGCCCGGGCCCCGGCCAGCTTGCCGGTCAGGCCCAGTTCCTCGATCAACTCCTCGGGGAGCACGGACTGTTCGGGGATGTAGACGGCGTGCTCCCCGGTCCGGTACGCGCCCTTCGCGACCACCGCCAGGTAGAGGCCGACCTGGGCGAGTTCCAGGGCGTCGGCGTTCGGGTGCTCCAGGACGATCAGCTTCTCCGCGGTGACGCGCAGCGTGGACATGGACGGACTCCTCCCCTTGGTTCGGCCGCGGCGGCGCATCCGACCGACCCGGCCGCGTGTACGGACGGCGACCACTCTGGCCGTTCCACGGCCGCCGGCGCGACGCCTTTTCCGCGCGCCCCGGGAGCGCCACCAGCCCCCTGCCCTCTCCCCGCCGGGCCCGTTCGCGCCATCCCACAACAGCCCGGAGCCCCGCGGCAGCCCGGCCCTGTGCGAACCGACAGGGGATTTATCGCTCGCATTTGCGGCACTATGATCGCCGTAATGGCCGCACCTGCGACCAGTCCCTCGCGCCCCTCCCGGCGCGCACCCCGGAGGGGAAGCACCGATGAGCACCCGTACGCCCACCACCCGCAGGCTCTCCGTCGCCGCCGTCGTGGCCCTCGCACTCGGCCTCGGGGTCACCGCCTGCGGCAGCGACGGCGGCACGTCCTCCGGTTCCACCGCCTCCTCCGGCGCCTCCGCCGCCGGCAGCGGCGTGCCGAAGGCCTCCGGTACGGTCACCGTCTTCGCCGCCGCGTCGCTCAAGGAGACCTTCACCGAGCTCGGCAAGAAGTTCGAGGCCGCCAACCCGGGCACCAAGGTCACCTTCAACTTCGGTGGCAGCTCCAGCCTCGCCACCAGCATCAACTCCGGCGCGCCCGCCGATGTGTTCGCGGCCGCCAGCCCTGCCACCATGAAGACGGTGGCGGACGCGGGCGGCGCCAGTGGGCAGCCGGTGAACTTCGTCAGGAACACCCTCACCATCGCCGTTCCCAAGGGCAACCCCAAGCACATCGCGGGGCTCAAGGACCTCACCGCCTCCGGCGTCAAGGTCGCCCTGTGCGCGAAGGAGGTGCCGTGCGGGGCCGCCGCCCAGACCGCGCTCAAGGCCGCCGACCTCAACCTCACACCGGTCACCCTGGAGCAGGACGTCAAGGGCGCGCTCACCAAGGTCGAACTCGGAGAGGTCGACGCGTCCCTGGTGTACCGGACCGATGTGCGGGCCGATGCTGCGAAGATCGACGGCGTGGACTTCCCCGAGGCCGACAAGGCCGTGAACGACTACCCGATCGCCGCACTCGCCAAGGCCCCGAACAAGGGCGGCGCCGCGGCCTTCGTCGCGTACGTCCAGTCGCCCGAGGCCAAGCAGGTGCTGACCGCGGCGGGCTTCCAGGCGCCGTGAGCGACCGCACCCCCGGCTCCGGGGCGACGCACCCGGGCCGGGACCATCACCCGCAGGACCGTCACCCGCAGGGCCGGCCGCCGCGAAGCCTGCGCCCGCGAGGCCGGCGCCCGCGAACCAGCCGCGTCCCCGTCACCCTGCTGCTCCCGGCGCTGCTCGGACTGGCGTTCCTGATCCTCCCGCTAGCCGGCCTGCTGGTCCGGGCGCCCTGGAGCGGCCTGTCCGAGCAGCTCACCAGCACCGCCGTCTGGGACGCGCTGCGCCTGTCGCTGATCAGTGCGACGGCGGCCACCGCGGTGTCGCTGGTCCTCGGCGTCCCGCTGGCCTGGCTGCTCGCCCGCACCGAACTGCCCGGCCGACGGGTGATCCGGGCGCTGGTCACCCTGCCGCTGGTGCTGCCCCCGGTGGTCGGCGGTGTGGCACTGCTGCTGGTGCTCGGGCGGCGCGGCATCGTCGGCTCCTGGCTGGACTCGGCGTTCGGGATCACCCTGCCGTTCACCACCACCGGGGTCGTGATCGCCGAGGCATTCGTGGCGATGCCGTTCCTGGTGATCAGCGTCGAGGGCGCGCTGCGGGCCGCCGACCCCCGCTACGAGGAGGCCGCCGCGACCCTGGGCGCCTCCCGGCTGACGGCGTTCCGGCGGGTCACCCTGCCGCTGATCGCCCCGGGCATCGCCGCCGGGGCGGTGCTGGCCTGGGCCCGGGCGCTCGGCGAGTTCGGCGCGACGATCACCTTCGCGGGCAACTTCCCCGGCCGCACCCAGACCATGCCACTGGCCGTCTACCTGGCCATGGAGTCCGACCCGCAGGCGGCCATCGCACTGTCGCTGGTCCTGCTGGCGGTCTCCGTGGCCGTCCTGGTCGGCCTGCGCGACCGCTGGCTGTCGACGCCGTGACCCCACCCGCGCGCATCCCTCCGGACGGCCGCCCGAGCACGCCCCCGGCACTCCCCCCGGCACCGCTCCCGACGTCCCCGGCACCTTCCCGGACACCTTCCCGGACGCCGAGGACACCGGACAGACCCGAACCGCCGACCACCTGGACGCCGCCCCGATGAGCACGGACAGCCGCCCCGAACCTGCCCTGGACGCCCGCCTGCGGGTCGAGCGCGCCGCGTTCGCCCTCGACCTGGCCCTCACCGCCGCCCCCGGCGAGGTGGTGGCCCTGCTCGGCCCCAACGGCGCCGGCAAGTCCACCGCCCTGCGCGCCCTCGCCGGACTGCTCCCGCTCACCGGCGGCCACCTGCGCCTGGACGGACGACTCCTGGAGGATCCGGCCCAGCGCGTGCACACCCCGGCCGAGGAGCGGCCGGTCGGCGTGGTGTTCCAGGACTACCTGCTGTTCCCGCACCTCAGCGCGCTCGACAACGTCGCCTTCGGCCCGCGCTGCCAGGGCCGTCCCAAGCGCGAGGCGCGGGCCGAGGCGGCCGGCTGGCTGGAGCGGATGGGCCTGGCCGAGCACGCCTCGGCCCGCCCAGGCCGGCTCTCCGGCGGCCAGGCGCAGCGGGTGGCGCTCGCCCGCGCCCTCGCCGTACGCCCCCGGCTGCTGCTGCTGGACGAGCCGCTGGCCGCCCTGGACGCCCGCACCCGGCTCGAGGTCCGGGCCCAACTTCGGCGCCACCTGGTCGAGTTCGAGGCGGTGGCGGTGCTGGTGACGCACGACCCGCTGGACGCCATGGTGCTGGCCGACCGGCTGGTGGTGATCGAGGACGGGCGCGAGGTGCAGTCCGGCAGCCCTGCGGACGTCGCCCGGCGACCGCGCACCGACTACATCGCCCGGCTGGTCGGGCTCAACCTGTACCAGGGCCGGGCCGAGGGCACCCGGGTCACGCTCCCGGACGGCACGGTCCTCGCCACCACCGACGAGTTGGACGGCCCGGCGTTCGTCGCCTTCCCGCCCTCCGCCGTGACGCTGTACCGGGAGCGGCCGCAGACCAGCGCGCGCAACCTGTGGCAGGCCGAGGTCACCGGGCTGGACCTGCACGGCGACCAGGTCCGCGCGGAACTGGTCGGCGACCTGCCGATGGCCGCCGACCTCACCCCGGCCGCCGTCGCGGAGCTGGAGCTGGCACCCGGCGTCGCGGTCTGGGCCTCGGTCAAGGCGACCCAGGCGCACGCCTACCCGGCCTGACGGCCTGCCGCCCCGTCGGCCGACCGGCCACCTGTCGCATCGGCCGGCCGGCCACCGGCCCTGTCTCGACGGGGCCGCCTCTGTGGCCCCGCCCCGACGGGATCACGCGGCCGCGATCACTCCGACGGTTCGACGAACCCCGACTCGTACGCCGCGATCACCGCCTGGGTGCGGTCCCGCGCGCCCAGTTTCGCCAGCACGCTGCTGACGTGCGTCTTCACCGTCTGCACGCCGAGGAACAGCCGCTCGGCGATCTCCCCGTTGCTGAGGCCGCGCGCGACCAGCCGCAGCACCTCCGCCTCGCGCTCGGTCAGCGCCGCCCGTTCCATCGCCGCACGGGCGGTCGGGTTGCCGTGCCCGGCCGCCAGGCGGCGGATCGCGGCCGGGAACAGCAGCGACTCGCCCGCCGCCACCAGCCGTACCGCCTGGGCGATCTCGGCCGGTCGGGTGCGCTTGAGCAGGAAGCCGTCGGCGCCCGCGCGCAGCGCCTGGTACACGTAGTCGTCGTTCTCGAAGGTGGTCACGACCAGGATCCGCGGCGGGCACTCCCCCGGTGCGCCGGGGCGCAGCAGCTCGCGGGTGGCCGCCAGGCCGTCCAGCACCGGCATCCGGACGTCCATCAGCACCACGTGCGGGCGCAGCGCCCGGGCCAGGGCGACCGCTTCCGCACCGTCGGCCGCCTCGCCGACCACCCGCAGGTCCCCCTGCGCCTCCAGGACCGCCCGCAGGCCGGCCCGGACCAGTTCCTCGTCGTCGGCGAGCAGGATGTCGGTCGTCCGGGCGGCTCCCGCGGCCGAGCCCGCCGTCACAAGATCGTTCGTCACGAGCCCAAGCGTAGGGGCAACCTGACGGCCAGCACCCACTCCCCGGCCCCCTCCGCGGCCCCGTCCCGCACCGGCCCCGCCGTCGCCTCACCGCCGAGCAGCGTGGCGCGTTCGCGGATGCCGCGCAGTCCCTTTCCTCCCTTGCCCGTTGAGCCCCGGCCCGTTCCACCCGCCGGGGGCCGCGCCGGGCCTGCCGCCGAACGTGCCGCCCCTGGCAGCCGGTTGGCGCAACGCAGCTCCAACCGGCCGTCCCGTACGGCGATCCGGATGTCGAGCGGCTCGCCGGGGGCGTACTTGAGCGCGTTGGTAACGGCCTCCTGGACGATCCGGTACGACTCGCGGGAGAGCACCCCGGGCAGGGTGCCGGACGGCACTTCGACCCTCGCCTCCACCGGGCCACCGGCCGCCCTGGCGGTGTCGAACAGCCCGGGCAGCTGGTCGATCCCGGGCTGTTCGGTGGCCGGGCCGTTCGCTCCGACCGGGGACTCGCGCAACAGCACGAGGGTGCGTTCGAGGTCCTCCATCGCCTGTCGGCCGGTCTCCTCGATGACCTCGAGCGCCTTCGCCACGAAGGCCGGGTCCCCGACCTCGCGCGCGGCTCCGGCCTGAAGCACCGTCACCGTCAAGGCGTGGCCGATCGAGTCGTGCAGTTCCCGCGCCAACCGGTTGCGTTCCAGCAGCCGTTCGGCCCGCAGCTCCGCCTCGGCCAGCCGCTCCGCCGGTGACGGGCCCAACAGCCACACCGCCATGGCGAGTTGGAGGCGGCCCGCGTACACCAGGAACCAGCCGAAGCAGAATGCCGCCGGCGGCACGAGCGGGAGGTACCAGAGGGCGTCCGGACCGGTCAGCAGGTCGAAGGCCCCGGCGATCCCGAAGACCACCGGGAACCCGACCAGCGAACCGAGCACGACCCTCCCGATCAGCCAGCCGGCCGTGCGCCGCCGGTCGGCCCAGGTGCGGGACGGCTCGGTGGCGATGTCCTCCTCACGGTCGGGCACCAGCAGCAGCCGGGCCTGCACCCCCTCGGCCCGGCGCGCCGCCGGGATGAGCGCGGTGAGCGCGAGCAGCACGACGTCCAGCGAGACGCTCGCCACCAGGATCTCGCCGAGGCCCTTGTGGTACGTCCCCGGGTAGATCATCAGCACGATCCCCGCGAAGATCCACCCGACCAGCAGGTGCAGCAGCCGCGCGTACGTGGTGCCGGCCACCAGGGGCGCGAGGAGCCTCGGCACCACGCGGACCGGTGCCGTACGGACGCGTGCCGTACGGCCCGGTGCCGAGCCAACCGACGCCGCGCTTGCGGACACCGCGCTCTTCAGCGCTGCGATCTTGGACATTGGTCCATCCTGCCAGCTCACCCCCGGACACCGGATCCCGCACCGGTCTCCGGCCGCCTCCCTCCCGGGAGGGAGGCGACTCCCCGCCCCGGCGGGATCCGCAGCAGGGGCCCACTCCGGTCGAATGGAGCCACCGCCCGGGGCCCACCACCGAGACCCCGCCCGGCGGAGAACACCGAGACGACAAGACGTCGAGACGACAGGACGAGGGGAGCCGGCCGTGATCGAGATCCAGGGCCTGACCAAGGAGTACGACGGCCGGCGCGTCGTCGACGACCTGACCTTCGAGGTCCGCCCCGGCGTGGTGACCGGCTTCCTCGGCCCGAACGGCGCCGGCAAGAGCACCACCATGCGCCTGGTCCTGGGCCTCGACCGCCCGACCGCCGGACACGCCCTGGTCGGCGGCCGGCCGTACGTCGAACTCCCGGACCCGCTGCGGACGGTCGGCGCGCTGCTGGACGCCCACGCCCTGCACGGCGGCCGGACCGCGCACGGCCACCTGCGCTGGCTCGCCGCGAGCAACGGGCTGCCGGCCCGCCGGGTCGACGAGGTCCTCGGCCAGGTCGGTCTGGCGGACGCGGCCGGACGGCGGATCCGGGGCTTCTCGCTCGGCATGCGCCAGCGCCTTGGGGTGGCCGCCGCACTGCTGGGCGACCCGCCGGTGCTGCTGCTGGACGAGCCCGTGAACGGCCTGGACCCGGAGGGCATCCGCTGGATCCGCACCCTGCTGCGCGACCTGGCCGCCGAGGGCCGGGCGGTACTGGTCTCCTCCCACCTGATGACCGAAATGGCGCTCACCGCCGACCACTTGGTGGTGATCGGACGCGGCCGGCTGCTCGCCGACGCCGCCACCGCCGAGTTCATCGACCGCCACGGCCGGACCCGGATCAGGGTCCGCGCCGTCGCCCCGGCCAAGCTCGCCGCCCTGCTCGGCGATCCCGGCCACGGACTCGACGCCACCGAAGTCGGCGACGGCGCCTGGGAGGTGAGCGGCGCCGAACCCGAGCGGATCGCCGCGCTCGCCGCCGCCCACGGCGTGGTGCTGTACGAGATCGCCGTGCAACAGGACTCCCTGGAGGAGGCGTTCATGCGGATGACCGCCGACAGCGTCGAGTACCGCGCGGAGGCCGCCGCATGAACGCGCCTACGCCCGCGGCGACTTCCTTCGCGACTCCCGCCGCGGCATCCACCCTGGCACCCGTTCCGGCGTCCGCCCGGACTTCCGCCGTCGACGCCCTGCGCGCCGAGTGGATCAAGCTCGCCACCCTCCGCTCGCTCTGGATCACCCCACTGCTCGCCCTGGTGCTCACCGCCGGCATCACCACGGCCGTCGGAGCCGCCCTCGGCGGCAAGGACCACAACCTCACCGACGACCCCGGCGCCGGCATCTTCTACGGCCTCAACTTCGGGCAGGCGGCGCTGGCCTGCTTCGGCATCCTGCTGATCGGCCAGGAGTTCAACACCCGCATGATCGACGTGTCGCTCACCGCCGTACCGCGGCGCGGCCGGCTGTACGGCGCCAAGCTCGCGCTCGGCGCACTCGCCGGACTCGTGGTCGGCGCCGCCGGGACGGCGGGCGCCTTCGCCGGGTACGCGGCCACCGTCCCCGCCGACTGGGACGGACCCGCCATGGTCCGCGCCGCCGCGGCCGGGGTGCTCTACCAGGCCCTGCTGGTCGTGTTCTGCCTCGGAACGACCGCCCTGCTGGGCAACCTCACCGCCGCCATGGGCCTGCTGGTGCCGTCGTTCTTCCTGCTCTCGCCGCTGCTCAGCGGCGTTCCCGGGGTGCGCCGGGTGGTCCAGTTCCTGCCCGACCGGGCCGGCCAGTACGCCCTCCGGTACGCCGACGACCCGCTGGTCGCCTACGGTCACTGGACCGGGCTGCTGATCATGGCGCTCTGGACCGCCCTCGCGGCCTACGGCGGGCTGCACGCCCTGCGACGCGCCAAGTGACCCAGGACGCAAGGGACATGGAGCCAGAAATGGGAGACCGGAGATGGGAGCGACGATGAGCAGCACGACCCACGCCCTGCGCGCCGAGCGGGTCAAGTTCACCACCCTGCCCTCGCAGTGGGCGGCCCCGCTGGTCGCGCTGGCGCTGACCGTCGGCGTCACGGCGGCCGTCAACGCCGCCTACGGGGCGAAGGACCACACACCGGGAGAGGACCCGGCCGTGGCGATCTTCTACGGACTGAACTTCGGCCACGTCGCCGTGGCCTGCCTCGGCATCCTGCTGATCGGGCAGGAGTTCAACACCCGCATGATCGGCACCTCACTCACCGTGGTACCCCGGCGCGGCCGGCTGTACGGCGCCAAGCTCGCGCTCGGCACCGGGCTCGGCCTGCTGCTGGGGCTGGCCTCCACCGCGGGCTCGTTCCTGGCCGTCGGCACCACCGTCGGCCTGGACCTCTCCACCCCGGGCCTGACCCGCAGCTTCCTCGCCGGCGTGCTGTACCACCCGATGATGGTGCTGCTCTGCCTCGGGCTGACCGCGATGCTGGGAAACTTCAGCGCCGCGCTCGGCCTGCTGGCCCCGATGGTGTTCCTGGGCACCACCTGGCTGGCCGCCATCCCCGGCGTTCGCGAGCTCGGCCAGTTCCTGCCCGACCGGGCCGGCCTGTACGCGACCCGCACCCAGCCCGAAGCGGGCGTCCACTACGGCCACTGGACCGGGCTGCTGATCATGGCGGTCTGGACGGCCCTGGCGGTCTACGGCGGGCTGCGGGCGATGCGGCGGTACGAGCAGAGCTGACGGGCCTCTGCCGGCCCGGCGCCCGGCGGCTGGCGGCTGGTTGGCGAACAGCAAACGGCTGACAGCTGACAGATTTCGAAATCTGTCAGCTGTCAGCTGTCAGCTGTTTCCTGTCAGCTGTTCGCCGCGCCCCACCGCGGGCCCGCCGCCGCCCGCCACCCCGTCACCGCAGCCCGGGGTGCTCCGCGATCACCGTGCAGCTGCCCGGGGCGATCTCGGTGAAGCCCGCGTCCTGGACCACCGGCAACCCGCTGCGGACGAGCTCCTCCCACGCGTCCGGCGAGGCCGTCCGCACCGCGAGCGCGAAGCCGGCCTCGGCCCACTCCTTGCGCTGCGCCTCGTCCAGCCGCCACCACGCGAGCTGGGCGGCGTGCCCGGTCTGCGCCATCGTCTTGCCCGCGCTCATCTCCAGCTCGGGGTTGAGCCAGAGCACCGGCAGGCCGGGCTCGGGCGCCCCGACCTCGGCCGTCTCCTCCAGGTCCGTCCCGGACACCTGGAGCTTGGCGAGCTCCTTGGGCCAGCCGTCCAGCGGGACCGGCGGGAACACCCGCACCTCGGCCTCCCGTCCCTGCACCGTGACGCCCGGCAGCTCGCCCGCCCGACGCCATTCCCCGCCCCGGGCCCGCCGGACCACCTTGCGGATCCTGGCGTCCTCCCAGGCCGTGACCCGCTCCGCCCACTCGCCGTCCGCCTCGGTGACCCTCGGGTCGGCCAGCAGCGTGAGCACCGCCCGCGCCGAGGTCTCCAGCGCGTCCGTCCGGCTCGGCGGGGTGGCCCGTTCCAGGCGGACGAGCAGCGGCAGCACGTACTGCGGCCGCTCGTCGCGGTCCTCACGGTCCTCGCGGTCCTCACGGTCCTCGCGCGACGGGGTGTCGCCGGGGCCGGCCTCGGGCGCGGGCGCCACCGGACCCGGAGCGGCGGAAGGAGACGGAGTGGCCAGGGCCGGAGAAGCGGGGGTCGGGACGCCGGAAGGATCGGAAGGAGAAGTCACCTGTCCAGGATGCCAGCACCGCCCCGGCCGACCAGGCCCGCCCCTTCCGCCACGCGCTCTTCCGCGCACGCTCTTCCGCTCAGGCGCTGCTGCGCACCGGCACTCGCCCCGCGCCCCGTCAGCGCCGGTAGCCGCGCTGCGGGTCCCGTTCCTCCGCGTCCTCGTACATCAGGAACCAGCCCTCCGGGTGGGTGGCCGCCAGCAGCAGCTCCGTGCGCTGCTCCACCCCCAGCTCCGGATCGCCGTCGTCCGGTCCGTAGACGCCGAAGAGCTCGTCCTGACAACCGTCCCAGTCGTAGTCGTAGAGGTCGGCCGGGAGGTCGCCCATCATGTCCGCCACGGACTCGGGCTGCGCGCCGAGCAGCGCCCTGGCGTCCACCAGGGCCATCCGCAGCGCGATCTCCTCGGCCAGGCAGCGCGGCAGCGGCCACTCGCCGAGCGCGAGGTCGTCGGCGAGGTCGTCGAAGGCCCGGGCCATCGCGCGGCGCCAGCCCCGGTGCATCCGCCAGGTGCGCTCGGGAAGCCGGGCGAAGACCGTCCAGTCGGCGTCCTCGCCGTCGGCGACCGCGTCGTCCCCGTGCTCGTCGAAGTCGTCGTACGCGGCGTCGGCGAGGCCGAGCAGCTGGGCGTGGAGCAGGCAGGCGGTACGCGGGGTGAGCGTCCAGTCCGCTCCCGCGCCGCCGCTCTCCTCGTCCCCCTCCAGCGGGAAGAGGTCGGCGAAGTCCGGCGTGAAGTCCTCCGTGACGCTGATCTCCAGGGTGCCGCCGATCGCCTCGACGCCAGGGATGGCGGCCACCAGCCGGTCGGGGTGCAGCAGCGCGCCGAGCGCCGCGTTGGCGTCCTCGGCGACCTCGCGCAGCAGTTCGCGGCGTTGGCCGGCCGGGTCGATGCCCTCGAAGTCCAGCTCCTCGACGGCCCTGATCGCGGCCGCGCGCAGGGCCGGCCAGTCGGTGATCCGCAGGCCCAGCACCACCGTCGCCTCGATCTCCTGCGCGCCGGAGTCCTCCGCCGCGCCCGGCCCCTGTGGATGATCGCTTCGCTCGCCCATGGGGCTAACGGTACGGCCTTTCGGTCGCCCGATCACCGGTCCGGACCAGCTTCCGGAAGCGTTCTCGGTCACCCTCCGGCCCCGCCTCTGTCACTCGGACGCAGGAACTTGGCAGGATGAGCCCCATGGCTGACATCAATGAGTACGGCGGCGGGCAGGGCCCGAACGCCGACGTCCTGGTCGTGACCACCAACGACATCCCCGGTTTCCGGGTCGACCACGTGATCGGCGAGGTCTTCGGGCTGACCGTCCGCAGCCGCCACATCGGCAGCCAGATCGGTGCCGGTCTGAAGTCGCTGATCGGCGGAGAGCTGCGCGGCCTGACGAAGACCCTGGTCGAGAGCCGCAACGAGGCGATGCAGCGGCTGGTCGAGCAGACCAAGGCGCGTGGCGGCAACGCCGTCCTGATGATGCGGTTCGACGTCACGGAGGCAGCGGACGTGGGCACGGAGGTCTGCGCCTACGGCACCGCGGCGGTCATCTCCCCGGTCTCCTGACACCTCCGCCGATTCCCCTCCCCCCGATCGGCACTCTCCCCCGACGTGCCCCCGCTCTCGCGCCGGTTCACACGCCCCCGTTCACGAGTCCCGTTCGCGTCGGACGGGCGGAATCCCGACGGGAACACCCGCCCGCCCCGCGATGTTTCACGGGCGTGACTGTTTACGGTGCAACGAACAGCGTTCCGGAGCGGGTGGACGTCCTGGTGGTGGGCGCCGGACAGGCAGGACTGTCCGCCGCCTACCACCTGCGCCGCCGCGGGTTCACCCCCCACCGGGCGGGTGTCGACGGCGGCTTCGTCGTGCTCGACGCCAACGCCGCCCCGGGCGGCGCCTGGGCGCACCGTTCGCCGTCCCTGCGGATGGCCACCGTGCACGGCGTCCACGACCTCCCGGACGCCGAACTCCCGCCGCCGGACCCGGACGCTCCGGCGCGCGAGGTGGTGCCGGAGTACTTCGCGGCGTACGAGGCCCGGCACACGCTCCCGGTCGTACGCCCGGTCGCGGTGAACGCCGTACGTGCCGAGTCCGAGCGCCCGGACTCCCGGCTGCTGGTCGAGACCGACCGCGGCACCTGGTCCACCCGCGCGCTGATCAACGCCACCGGCACATGGACCCGTCCTTTCCTCCCGTACTACCCGGGCCGTTTCGCGGGCCGCCAGCTGCACTACGCCGACTACCGCGGCCCCGAGGAGTTCGCCGGCCGGCGGGTCCTGGTGGTGGGCGGCGGCGCCTCGGCGGTCCAGGTGCTGTCGGAGGTGGCCGCGGTCGGCGAGACCGTGTGGGTCACCCGCTCCGAACCCGTGTACCACGACGGACCCTTCACCCCCGAGTACGGGCGCGCGGTGGTCGCCAAGGTCGAGGAGCGGGTCCGGCAGGGCCTGCCGGTGCGCAGCGTGGTGAGCGTCACCGGGCTCGGCCCGTCCGTCGCCTACCGGCGCGCCGAGGAGCTGGGGGCGCTGCACCGCCGGCCGATGTTCGACCGGCTGACCGAGCACGGGGTGGCCTGGGGCGACGAGGAGCTGGCGGTGGACGCGATCGTCTGGGCGACCGGCTTCCGGCCCGAGGTCGGGCACCTCGCCCCGCTCGGGCTGAGGTCCCCCGGCGGCGGCATCGCCCTCACCGGCACCCGTGCCACCGCCGACCCCCGGGTCCACCTGGTCGGCTACGGCCCGTCCGCCAGCACCGTCGGCGCCAACCGAGCCGGGCGAGCGGCCGTCAACGACCTGGTCGGGCTGCTCGGCGACCCGGCAACCCGGATCCCGACGCCTGGGATCCCGACGCCCGGGTACCCGACGCCCGGCGATCCGGGGACCAGCGACCCGGGGGTCAACGGCTCGAGGAGCGGCGATTCCGGGGTGGGCGCCCCTAATGCCGGTGTCCCGGATGCCGGCGTCCCGGCCATGGTGCCTGCCGCTGTCTGAGACTCAGCGGTCGTAGTCGACGGTCACCCGGTCGGTGACCGGGCGGGCCTGGCAGGTGAGGACGTAGCCGGCGGCCAGTTCCTTCTCCTCCAGCGCGAAGTTGCGCCACATCTCCACCTCGCCCTCGGTGACCAGGGCGCGGCAGGTGCCGCAGACCCCGCCCTTGCAGGCGAACGGCAGATCGGGGCGGGAGCGCTGGGCACCGTCCAGGACCGAGCGGTCGCGCGGGAGGCGGAGCGTGCTGCCGCGGCCGTCAAGAACGACGGTGACCTCGCTCTGCTCGCCCGGAGCGCCGTCGGCGGAGGTGTCCGTCCGGTCCCAGTCCTCGTCGCGCTCCGGGAGCGGCTCGTCCTCCGCGTGGAACAGCTCCTGGTGCACCCGCCCGCCCGGCACGTCCAGCTCGGCGAGCAGCTCCTTCGCCCCGGCGACCATGCCGAACGGGCCGCACAGCCACCAGTGCCCGACGCTCCCGACGTCCACCAGGGCCGCCAGCAGCGCGCGGACCCGCTCCGGGTCCAGCCGGCCGCTGAGCAGCTCGGCGTCCCTGGTCTCCCGGGAGAGCACGTGGACCAGCTGGAAGCGGTCGAGGTAGCGGTCCTTGAGGTCGGCCAGCTCGTCCGCGAACATCACGGTGTCGCTGCGCCGGTTGCCGTAGAGCAGGGTGACGGTGGAGCTGCCGTCGGCGGCCAGCACGGAGGCGGCGATCGACAGCATCGGGGTGACCCCGGAACCGGCCGCGAGCAACACGTGATCGGCCGGGACGCCGAGTTCGGGGGTGAACAGGCCGGACGGCGTCAGCACCTCCACCTCCTCGCCCGGCTCGGCCTCGCGCACCAGCCAGCGCGAGAACAGCCCGCCGGGCACCTCCCGGACGGCGATCCGCAGCGGCCCGCCGACCGGGGCGCAGATCGAGTACGAGCGGCGCTCGTCGGTGCCGTCCACCAGCTTGCGCAGGGTCAGGGTCTGCCCGGGACGGAAGGCGTACTCCTGCGCCAGTCCGTCCGGCACCTCGAAGGTCACCGCGACGGCGTCCTCGCAGAGCCGCTCGACCCGGCCGATCCGCAACCGGTGGAAGGTCGGGCGGCGGGCGGGGCGGACTCCGGTCGCTTCGGGCCCCGCGCCCGCGGCGGAGCCGGAGACGGAAGCCGGGGCGGAAGCGGAAGCGGGGGCGGAAGCCGGGGCGGAAGCGGAAGCCGGGGCGGAGGCGGCAGCCGGGGAAGCGGCGGGGACGGGGGAAGCGGCGGGCATTCAGATCTCCTTGACGCGTTCGAACGGCTCGCGGCAGACCCGGCAGCGCCAGAGCGCCTTGCAGGCGGTGGAACCGAAGCGGGACAGCTCCTCCGTGTCGGCTTCGCCGCAGCGCGGGCACGGCACGGCGGCGTGCGCGGCCGCGGTGCGGGCACTGGTGCGGGTCGGGCCGAGGGTGAGCGCGACCGGCCCGGCCGGGCCGGCGGCGGAGGCAGCAGAGGCAGCGACGGAGGCGGTCGGGCGCGGCGGGGCGATGCCCGCCTCGGCGAGCTTGCGCCGGCCCTCGGCGGTGATCAGGTCGGTGGACCACGGCGGATCCAGCCGCAGCCGCACCCGGACGTCCGGGTATCCGGCCGCACGCAGCCGGCGGTCCACGTCGGCGGCCATCTCGGCGACGGCGGGGCAGCCGGAGTAGGTCGGGGTCAGCCAGGCGGTCACCGTGCCGCTGCCACCGTCCACCTCTACCTCGGCCAGGACGCCCAGGTCGGCCAGGGTGAGCATGGGCAGCTCCGGGTCCGGCACGGCCGCGGCGACCGCCCAGGCCAGGCCGCCCGTCGTCGATGCCGCCGAACCCGCCGCGCCCGCCGGGGCTTCCGGGGCTTCCGGGCTCGTACGGTCCATGGCGACGCCGCCCGTCACCACGTCGCCCCCGGGTGGGCCCGGGCCACCACCTGCAACTCGGCGAGCAGCGGGCCGAGCGCCTCGGTGTGTACACCGTCCCGACCGGCCCGGCCGAGGACGGTGGCCAGCGGCGGTACGTCCGGCACGGTCAGCCCGGCCTCGGCGAGGACGGCGGCGAGCGAGCCCAGCACCGGTTCGCGCAGGGTCGCCGGGTCGACGCCCGCCCGCAGCTCCACCGGGTGCGCGGTGAACAGCTCCTCCAGCAGCGGCCAGACCGCGTCCAGCCCGGCCTGCATCCGCTCGGCGGAGTACGGCGTGCCGTCTCCGAGGCGCAGTGTCCATGCGGTGGCGTACTCCCGGTGGTACGCCAGCTCCTTGACGCCCCGGGTCGCGACCGCGGCCAGCACCGGGTCGGGGTGCGCACTCAACGCCTCGTACAGGGCGCCGCGCGCGGTGGCGAACAGCAGCAGTCGGGCGATCGAGTACGCGAAGTCGCCGTTCGGCGTCTCCACCAGGCGGACGTTGCGGAACTCGTGCTCCTCGCGCCAGTACGCCAGGTCGTCCTCCGTGCGGCCGGTACCGTCCGCCTGGCCGGCCCGGGTGAGCAGCAGCCGGGCCTGGCCCAGCAGGTCGAGGCCCAGGTTGGCGAGCGCGACCTCCTCCTCCAGCTCGGGTGCCCGGGTGCACCACTCGGTCAGCCGCTGCGCGAGGACCAGGGCGTCGTCGCCCAGCATCTGGCAGTAGGCGGCGAGGTCGGCGCCGTCCAGACCGGCGGGCAGCGCGGTGTCCACGCCGAGCAGCGGGTCGGCGAAGCCCGTCCCGTACGCCCAACGGCCCTCGCCCTCGGGGCCGGGTGTGGCGTCGGCGAGGCTGAGGTAGACGTGGTCGTCCTCGCCGGTGCCGGTTGTGGTGGCGGCGGTGCCGGTGGTGGAGGTGGTGTGGTCGTGCACGATGGCTCCCCCGTCAGATGTGCGGGACATCCTCGGGGATGTCGTAGAAGGTCGGGTGGCGGTAGACCTTGTCGCCGCTGGGTTCGAAGAACGGGTCGCGCTCGTCCGGCGTGGAGGCGGTGATCGCGTCCGAGCGGACCACCCAGAGGCTCACGCCCTCGTTGCGGCGGGTGTAGAGGTCGCGGGCGGCGAGCAGGGCCATCCGGTCGTCGGCGGCGTGCAGCGAGCCGACGTGGACGTGGTTCAGCCCGCGCCGGGGACGCACGAACACCTCGTACAACGGCCAGCCAGCCTTGGACCCGGCCGGGGAGCCAACCTGGGGGTCGGTCACTTTCCGTTCTCCTCTTCGGTGGCTTCGGTGGTGCCGGTGATGCCGGTGGCGTCCGTGGCACCGGCACCGGCACCGGCGGCGGCTGTGGCACCGGCGGCCTCGGCGGCGCGCTTGGCCGCGTAGGCGACGGCCGCCTCGCGGACCCAGGCGCCGTCCTCGTGGGCGGCTCGGCGGCGGTCGACCCGCTGGGCGTTGCAGGGACCCTGGCCGTGGATGACCCTGGTCAGCTCGGACCAGTCCGGCTCGCCGAAGTCCCAGCCGCCGCGCTCCTCGTTCCAGCGCAGCTCGGGGTCCGGGAGGGTCACGCCCAGGTGCTCGGCCTGCGGGACGGTCATGTCGACGAAGCGCCGGCGCAGCTCGTCGTTGCTGTGCCGCTTGATCCGCCAGGCCATCGAGCGGGCGGTGTTCGGCGAGTCGGCGTCCGAGGGGCCGAACATCATCAGCGACGGCCACCACCAGCGGTCCACGGCGTCCTGCACCATCCGGCGCTGGGCCTCGGTGCCTCGCATCAGCGTCATCAGGAGCTCGTAGCCCTGGCGCTGGTGGAAGGACTCCTCCTTGCAGATCCGGACCATCGCGCGGGCGTACGGACCGTAGCTGCACCGGCAGAGCGGGACCTGGTTGCAGATCGCGGCTCCGTCCACCAGCCAGCCGATCACGCCGACGTCGGCGAAGGTGAGGGTCGGGTAGTTGAAGATCGAGGAGTACTTCTGGCGGCCGGAGATCAGCTTCTCGGTGAGCTCGGCGCGGTCGACGCCGAGGGTCTCGGCGGCGGCGTAGAGGTAGAGGCCGTGGCCGGCCTCGTCCTGGGCCTTGGCGAGCAGGATGGCCTTGCGGCGCAGCGACGGGGCCCGGGTCAGCCAGTTGCCCTCGGGCTGCATGCCGATGATCTCGGAGTGGGCGTGCTGGGCGATCTGGCGGATCAGGGTGGCCCGGTAGGCGTCGGGCATCCAGTCCCTGGGCTCGATCCGCTGTTCGGCGGCGACGACCGCCTCGAACCGGTCCTCCGGCGTCTGCGCGGGGACCGCCTCGGCCACCTCTGCTGTCACCACGGTCCCCTCTCGTGTCCTGCCCGGTCGGCGCCCCGGGGGCGTCAACCGACTGACCGTTCGGTCGGTACCATTCTGCGCGGCAGGGTGGAGGGATGGCAAGGTGCGAAACAGATAACAGCTGACAGATTTCAGAATCTGTCAGCTGTTATCTGTCGGCTGATCTCTGTCGGTTGATCTCTGTTCGCTGCTACTTGTCCGCTACTACCTGCCTGCTGCTGTCGCCGCTACGGCCCGCCGTTGCGGCTACGCACCGCGCCGTGACCCGCGTACCGCGACCCACCAGGCGAGACGCGTCGACTGCCGGCCGTCAGCGACTCACCGCCGGATCACCCCTCCGCGCGGTCGCGCAACCGGGGCAGCGGAACGGCGAGCAGCGCCGCCAGCAGGGCGATCCGGGGAGCGATCTGGTCGAGCCGGATGTGCTCGTGCCGGGCGTGCGCCCCGGCGCCCACCGCACCGAAGCCGTCCAGGGTCGGGAGCCCGCGCGAGCCCGGGAGGTTGGTGTCCCCCGCCCCGCCCGCGGGCGCGCCGTCCACCTGCTGGCCGAGCACGGCGGCGAGCGAACGCACGTGCCGCAGCAGCGGGTTGCCGGTCCGCTCGGGCCAGGCCGGACGGCTCGACAGCACCTCCGTACGGACCCGGGCCCCCGGGCGCAGCGCGGTGAGCCGGGCGAGGTTGTCCAGCGTACGGCGCTGCGCCTCGCCGGTGGCGAAGCGCAGCCCCAACTCGGCCTCCGCTCGGCCGGCGATCACATTGGCCCGCGAACCACCGCTGATCCGACCGGCGTTGAGCTCGGTTCCGGGCTGGCCGGCCAGGTCGCGCACCAGCACGAGCTGGTCCACCAGCTCGTCGACCGCGGACACCCCGTCGTGGGCGTCGTTGCCCGCGTGGGCTTCCCGGCCGGTCACGGTGAGCCGGACACGGGTGCTACCGCGTCGCGCGGTCTTCAAGCGGCCGTCAGGGTGGGGCGGTTCTAGCCCCAGGACCGCGGCGGCACCGCGCAGTTGGCGCTCGACCAGGCGCCGCCCGTCGGGACTGCCCACCTCCTCGTCGGAGACCACGACCAGGCGGACGGTCCGGTGCGGGCGCTCGCCGAGGTCCGCGAGCAGCGCCAACGCGCTCTCCAGAATGGCGAGTCCGCCCTTCATGTCGACCACGCCGGGGCCGGTGAGCCGGCCGTCCTGCTCGGTCACCGGCCAGTCCGCGAGGGTGCCGACCGGCCAGACGGTGTCGTGGTGCCCCACGATCAGCAGGTGCGGCAGGGACTCGTCCCGGCCCTCCCACTCCAGGACGAGGTGGTCGCCGGCCGGTCCGGGCTCCCGCCGGGCGGTGGCACCGGTGGCGCGGAAGCCGGACTCCAACTCCTCCGCGAGGGCGTCGAGTCGGGGAGCGTCACCGCTGGGCGACTCGATCCGCGCGAGGTCGGCGCAGCGCCGCCGGACGGTTCCGGCGAGGGCGCGGGCACGGGTGCTGAGCGCCTGAGGCACCCCGGGCAGGGCCGTGGTGACGGCGGCGGCACCGGGGGCAGCGGGAATGGCGGGGGCGGCGACCCGGCCTGTCGAGGGCTTCGTGACCGAGGTGTTCGCCACCGCGGTCTTCGCCACCGGAGCCTTCGCGACCGACGTGTTGGCCACCGAGGTGTTGACCGCCGAGGTGTTGACCGCCGCCGTCTTGGCGACGACGGGATGGGTGAGGTCGGACTTCGAGAGGGCGGGCTTGGTGGCCGCGGCCCGGGTGACGGCCGTCTTGGCCACCGCGCTCGTCGCGGCGTTGGCCGTGGCCGCTGTGGCCTGCACCGGCGCGGCGGCAACCGTAGCAGCCGCGGCCACAGGGGCAGTTGCCGTTCCGGCGGCGTTGCCGGTGGTGGCTGCCGCGGTGGCGGTTGAGGTCGCGGCCGGAATGGTGGCCGAGGTGGTGGCCGAGGTGGTGGTCGCAGCGGCGGTGGCGGCCGCGGTGCGGGCCTCGCCGTCGGTGGCGGCCGGGACGGTGACCGGCGTCGGGGCGGGTTCCGCGGCGGCGCCCGGCACGGCGGGCGACCCGACGGTCTGGGGACTCAACGCTCGCCTCCGCGGCCGCCGCCGGTATAGAGCGGCCGGACCGGCCGACCGCTCCCGCCCGGGTAGCAGGCACGGCCGGACCGCACCGGCCGACCGGGATGGTGAGCGGTCCACCGAACCGGCCCGTCTGGCCCAAGTACGGTGGAACGGCTGGTCGGCGTGCTTGGCATGTGCGTCCTCCTCGCTCGATCCGGTGGCCCCGGTCCGCCCGGGACCCCGTGGACGGCGGCTTCCTGGCAGCGGGCGCAGTGGCCGCACTGCCGCAGGGAAGCCGAGATGTGAGCCTAGAAGAACCGTTCGGTTTCCTGCGAGGTGGCCCTGTTCCCAGCGTGCCGACATCGGGCCCCGCTTCGGAGGTTGCCCGTCCGCATTCGGCGCGGGCGCTCGGCGCGCGGGCCTGGATCGGCGCGCGGACGCGGTCGCCGGATCGCGCCCATCTCCACCATGGACCCGCCGCCCGAGTTCGGCAGCGCAAACGGCCAAGGCACGGCTTTTCCACGCCGGATGGGTGACAGCCGCTCAGCATGCGATACGAACCGGGAGCACGCGGCGGCTCAGGGAAGCTCGGTCCGGCACCGGCCCCGACTCCACGGGAAAGTCCGGGGAACGCCCGTGTGAACACCGGAGGGTGCCGTGCCCCGATGTGCCCCTCCGAGCCCCGGCGCGCCTCGACTGCCGCCCTCGGGTGGGAGCGGGCCCTACCCGAGGAGCGCAGCGGCCGCACCCGGGGCGCAGCGGGCCGGCGCCTGGGCCTCGGGCATGGCAGTCTCCGTCGTCCGCGCTCAGCCGGCGTCGCCCACCAACCCCGCGTCGCGCGCGAGCAGCGCCGCCTGGACCCGGTTGCCGACTCCGAGCCCGCTCAGGATCCGGCTGACGTGCGCCTTGACGGTGCTCTCCCGCATCCCGAGCACGCCGGCGATCTCGGCGTTCGAGAGCCCGTCGGCCAGTTCGCGCAGCACGTCCGTCTCCCGTGGGGTGAGCCCGGCGACCCGGCTGCGGGCGGCCACCGACCGGGGCGCCCCGACGCGGTGGTAGCGCTCGATCAGCCGCCGCGCGGCCGCCGGGTGCAGCATCCCCTGACCGCCCGCGACGACGTGGACGGCCCTGGCGATCTCCGCGGGAGGGGTGTCCTTCAGCAGGAAGCCGTCCGCCCCGGCCGCGAGTGCCTGGTACACGTACTCGTCCAGGTCGAAGGTGGTGAGGGCGATGACCCGCGGACCGTCGGTGAGTTCGCGCAGCCGGCGGGTGGCGGCGATCCCGTCGAGCCGGGGCATCCGGATGTCCATCAGTGCGACGTCGATGCGGTGGCGGCCGGCGAGTTCGACGGCCTGCAGCCCGTCGGCGGCCTCGGCCACCACGGTGAGCGCCGGGTCCTGGGCGAGCAGGTCGACCAGGCCGAGGCGGACCAGTGCGTCGTCGTCGACCACCATTGTTCGGATCATGCGGTGTCCTTCGGCTGCGGCTTCGGTTCTTGCTCCGGGAGCTTCGACGGCTTCCGTTCCTTCGTCATCCACGGCTGCTTCGGTCGCGTCGACGGCTCCGGCCGGTACACCCCCGGCACCCCCAGCGCTCCTTCTGCCTCTTGTATCCCCTGTGTCCCTTGTCTCCCCCGCACCCCGTCCTGCGGCTGCCATGTTCCTCCCGGCCGGCGGTCCGGCGCGGGTAACCGGGCGGAGAGCCGGAAGCCGCCGCCACCGTCCGGACCGGCGTCGAGGTGGCCGCCGAGGGCATCGACCCGTTCGGCCAGCCCCACCAGCCCGTACCCGCCGCCGCTGTCCGGCCCGTCCGGCAATGCGGTGCCCGGGCCGTTGCGGACCTCCACCGTCGTCGGCGCACCGTAGTCGACGCGGACGGTGACGGGGGCGGTGTGTGCGTACTTGCGGGCGTTCGTCAGCGCCTCCTGGACCAGTCGGTGCACGGCCAGCCGGTGGGTGGTCGGAACGGTCTCCGGGTCTCCCGAGAGGGCGAGTTCGACCCGCTGACCGGCCTGGGTCGCCTCGCCGACGAGCTCGGTGAGGTCCCGTAGGGCGGGCGCCGGGACGGACCCGGCTCCGGCGGGCACGGACGGCTCGGCTCCCGCGGCGGGCGGGTCCGGCGGCTCGGCCCGCAAGGCGCCCAGGACGTCGCGCAGGTCGTCGAGCGAGCGGGCCGCGGTGGTGCGCAGCAGCTCGAGGCGGTGGGTGAGCCGGTCGGGATCGGCGGCGACGGTGCCGGCCCTGGCCTGGTCGCGCAGCACGCCGGCGTGCAGCACCAGGAGGCTGAGCCGGTGGGCCAGCACGTCGTGCATCTCCCGGGCGATCCTGGCGCGTTCGGCGGCCCGGGCCTGTTCGGCGCGCAGCTCCCGCTCGCGGCGCAGCGCGTCGACCTGCTCGTGCAGGGTGCGGATCAGCACCCTTCTGCCGTGCAGCCAGAGCCCGACCGCCAGGGTGGCCGCCTGGACCAGGAGTTGCGACCCGGTGGTGCCCGCCCAGTCGACCAGCGAGTCCGCACCCGCCGCGCTCACCACGGCGATGACGGCGCCGCCGGCCGTCGCCGGACCGGTCCGGCCGAGGTAGGCGAGGTGGAAGACGCTGAACAGGCCGGGGAAGGCCCGGTTGAACAGCCCTCCGATGAGCACCGGCAGCACCGCCGAGGCCACCGGGTGGCGGCGGGCGAGGAAGAGTGAGAGCGACGCGAGCGCGGCGACGATCGTGCGCGGCACGCGCCACGGACCGTCGTGGCGCACCCACTGGACCAGGGCCTCCTCGACGGCCAGTCCGAGCAGGCCGAGCAGCAGCAACGTGTCCGTCGCGGCCCGGCGGTCCGGCCCGTACCAACCGAGCACGCTCCTGCGCATGACGTTCCTCCTTCCCCGCTCTCCTCGATCCTTGCCCGTTCGCCTTCGGTTGCTTCGGGCTCGATGCTAGGGGCGCTCGGCCGCGGGCCGCCTCTGTCTTCCGGCTATCCGCACCCTCGACTTTCGTCAGGGGTCGGCGCCGCTGACCGGCCGATTCGCGGCCGCTCCGCCCTGCCTAGCGTCGACGGCATGACCGACGAGAGGCACCACCACCGCCCTGACCCCCCTTCAGCCCGGTACGGTTCGCCCGTCGGCGGGGACCACCTGCTGTTCCTCGCCGAGGCCCTGCGCACCTTCCACGACACCGGCGCTCTGGCCCCCAGCGGTCCGGAGCTGGTGAACGCGCTGGTGGTGCCGGTCACCAGCCGCCCGAACCGTCCGATCTCGGTGCTGGAGGTCGGCGCCGGCACCGGCGTGGTGACCCGCCGGCTGGCCCGGGTGCTCCGGCCCGGCGACCGCTTGCACGTCGTCGAGGCCAACCCGCGGTTCGCCGAACGGCTTCGGGAGGACCCGGTCCTCGCCGCACGCCACCCGGGGGTCGGGCTGCGGTTGTCGGCCTGCCGGGTCGAGGAGCTGCCGGAGTGCCGCCCACCGGCGCCGGAAGGGGCCCTGCCGGAAGGGGCCCCGCCGGAGGGATCCGCGCAGCGGTACGACGTGATCGTGTCCGGGTTGCCGTTCACCAACTTCGAGCCCCCGCAGGTACGCGACCTCCTCGACCTCTACCTGCGGCTGCTGGCACCGGGCGGCGAGCTGACGTACTTCGGGTACCTCGGCACGACGACCGCGCGCACCCTCACCGCCGGCCCCCGGCGGGGCGCCTGCCACCGGTCGGTGGTGCGGCTGCTGCGGCGGTTCGAGGAGGCGTACGGGCTCGGCGAGCGCACGGTGTGGCGCAACATGCCGCCGGCCCGCGCCCACCTGCTGCGGGCGCCGGGCGGGCGCGAGACCTGGACGCCGGCCGGGAACCCGGCCGTCGAGCCGGCGGGCGGGGCGGCCCCGGTCGCTCGATGATGGACCGGGGCCGGGCCCGGCTCCGACTCTCCGGCAGTGAGGAGCCGCGATGACCGTCTCGGTACGTGACGTGGAAGCCCAGAACCGCTTCGAGGCCTGGGAGGACGGAAAGCCGGTGGGCTTCGCCGAGTACCTGCGCAGCGACCGGCTGGTGGTCTACCCGCACACCGTGGTCGAGCCCGCCTTCGAGGGCCGGGGCGTCGGCAGCGCGCTGGCCCGCGCCGCCCTGGACGACGCCCGCGCCCGCGGCCTGTCCGTGCTGGCCACCTGCCCCTTCATCAAGGGCTGGATGCTCCGCCACCCCGAGTACACCGACCTCGCGTACGAGAACCGCAGCCAGGTCGCCGACTGAGCGCCCGCCGGGCCGGCTCCGCGCCCGGCCCGGCCCGACACCCGGCAGGCCCCGCGCCCGCGGCCGTAGCTGCGCCCGCGCCCGCGCCTGCACCTGTCCGAACAAATGACAATCGACAGATTTCAACTTTCAGATAACAGACGACAGCGAACAGATTTTGAAATCTGTTCGCTGTCGTGCCACAGTGGCACTCAGGTCACCCTGCCCCTGCCTCCCGGCAAGGGGCACCTACTGCCCTTGGAGTACCCGTGTCCACGCGCACCCGCCCCGCCCGGCGCACCCTGGGCACCACCGGGCCGGTCACCTCTGCCCTCGGCCTCGGCTGCATGGGCATGTCCGACCTGTACGGCCCGGCCGACGAGGCCGAGAGCATCGCCACCATCCACGCCGCGCTCGACGCCGGGATCACCCTCCTCGACACCGGCGACTTCTACGGTATGGGCCACAACGAGCTGCTGATCCACGAGGCACTGCGCGGCCGCGACCGCGAGAGCGTGCAGATCAGCGTGAAGTTCGGCGCCCAGCGCACCCCCGACGGCCAGTGGCTCGGCTACGACGCGAGCCCCGCCGCCACCAAGACCGCGCTCGCCTACACCCTGCGCCGCCTGCGCACCGACCACGTCGACGTGTACCGCCCGGCCCGTCTGGACCCGGACGTCCCGATCGAGGAGACCGTCGGCGCCATCGCCGACCTGGTGAAGGCCGGCCACGTCCGCCACATCGGGCTCTCCGAGGTCAGCGCCGACACCCTGCGCCGGGCCGCCGCGGTCCACCCGATCAGTGACCTCCAGATCGAGTACTCGCTGCTGTCCCGCTCGATCGAGGCCTCCGTCCTGCCCACCGCCCGTGAGCTCGGCATCGGCGTCACCGCGTACGGCGTGCTCTCCCGCGGCCTGCTCAGCGGCCACTGGGGCCGGGACCGCGCCCTCGCCGGCACCGACTTCCGCGGCCACAGCCCGCGCTTCCAGGGCGAGAACCTGGACCACAACCTGGCGCTGGTCGAGGCCCTGCGCGGGATCGCCACGGCCCGGGGCGCGACCGTCGCCCAGGTCGCCATCGCCTGGGTCGCCTCGCGCGGGCAGGACGTCGTCCCGCTGGTCGGCGCCCGCCGCCGGGACCGTCTGGCCGAGGCCCTCGGCGCACTCGACGTCACGCTGACCGAGGCCGATCTCGCCGCCGTCGAGGCCGCCGTTCCCGCCGGCTCCGCCGCCGGTGACCGGTACGCTGCCGCACAGATGGCCCATCTGGACAGCGAGCACTGACCGCACCACCGGCGCCATCGCCGCACGACCCGACCGCACGACCTAAGGACGGACCTCCCCGTGACCACGGACACCACACTCACCGCCGAGCAGATCCTGATCGCGGCGGAGGACGTCCTCCGGCGGTTCGGCCCGGCCAAGGCCACCGTCGTGGACGTCGCACGCATCCTCGGGGTCAGCCACAGCAGCGTCTACCGCCACTTCCCCAGCAAGGCCGCGCTGCGCGAGGCCGTCACCCAGCGCTGGCTCGACCAGGCGCACTACGAGCTGGCGGAGATCTCCAACGAGGGCAGCCCGGCCGCCGACCGGCTGCACCGCTGGCTGAGGACGCTGTTCGCGGCCAAGCGGAAGAAGGCACTGGACGACCCTGAGCTGTTCGCCACCTACATGGTGCTGGTCGAGGAGAACAGCGGCCTGGTGGACGCCCACGTCGACACCCTGGTCGGCCAGATCGCCCAGATCGTCCAGGACGGCATGGAAGGCAAGGGCGGCAAGGAGGCCAAGGAGGCCAAGGACGGCAGGGAGTTCAGGCTCGCGCACATCCGCAACACCGCCCGCGCCGTCTTCGACGCCACCGGCCCGTTCCACGACCCGGCCTACGCGTCGACCTGGTCCACCCCCGGGATCGACGACCGGTTCGAGGCCGTCTGGAAGCTCGTCCTCGGCGGCCTGAAGGCGAAGTGACCACCGGCCGGTGACCGGGGCACTCGACGACCGGGGCACTCGACGAC
The DNA here is from genome assembly GCF_053594915.1 of Kitasatospora sp. NPDC002543. NCBI lineage: Bacteria > Bacillati > Actinomycetota > Actinomycetes > Kitasatosporales > Streptomycetaceae > Kitasatospora > Kitasatospora sp. NPDC002543. The sequence continues at coordinate 44,613 of NZ_JBSFWR010000040.1, forward strand.
CGGGGCACTCGACGACCGGGGCTCCGGCGCGCCTGATGCCAGGCGCGCCGGAGCCCGCCGGTCAGCGCCGGGTGGTGATGAAACGGAACACCTTGTAGGCGAGGAGCAGGACCATCGCGCCGCCGATCGCCGACACCCAGGTCGCGACATCGAGGAAGCCCAGCTTCACCGTCCCGTGCATCCAGTGCGAGACGATCCAGGTGCCGATGTAGGAGCCGGTGATGCCGATCAGCGTGCTGCCGATCAGGCCGCGTTCCCCCCGCGACATCGCCATCCTGGCCAGCGTCCCCGACACCAGGCCCAGCACGATCCACGCCATCCAGCTCATCCGCCGCCCCTTGCGTCATCGATGTGACGACCCTGCCGAGCCTCCGGGTCCGACCGGAAGGACGTACGAGGGCCCCGCACCGTTCCTGTGCCCGGCAGAACCGGTCCGAACCGGCCGTCCGCGCACTGCGGTCCGCGCGCTGCCGTCACCGGACGGCGGAGCACCCTCGCGGCGCGGCGGGCCGCCTCCCCGGCGGGCGTCCGGGCCTGGCCGGACGCCCCGGCCACCCCGAACGACCAGGTCAGCGGCGCGAGTTGCCGAACAGCAGCCGGTAGATGATCAGCAGCACCAGGGCACCGCCGATCGCGGACACCCAGGTCGCCGCGTCGAAGAAGTGCGCGGTGACCGAACGGTGCAGGAAGTGCGACGCGATCCAACCGCCGACGAAGGAACCGGCGATGCCGATCAGGGTGGTCACGATCAGGCCGCCCGGGTCCTTCCCCGGCAGCAACAGCTTGGCCAGCCCACCCGCGAGCAGGCCCAGTACGATCCACGCAACGATGCTCATCCGTCATCCCCTCCCGTCCGAGGCCCGACGGGCCCCGTCCCGTCCGCTCTGCCCGCAAGGACGCCGCCCGGCGCCGAACGGTTCCGCCCGCCGCTCCCCCGGTCCGGCCGACGGCGCCGGACCGCCCGCGCGGCCGCCGCGCGTGGCGCCCTTCCGGTGGGCGGCCGACGCCGAAATACTGCGGCCATGCGCATCCTGATCGCCACCGCCGGCTCCCGGGGGGACGTCGCCCCGTTCACCGGGCTCGGTGCCCGTCTGCAGGCAGCCGGGCATCAGGTGGCCGTCGCCACCCATGGCACCTTCGCCGAGTCGGTGCGGGCCGCCGGACTGGAGTTCCGGCCGCTGCCGGTCGATCCGCGCGCCGAACTCGCCTCCGCCCAGGGCCGACGCCTGCTACGGGCCGGCAGCGGACCGGCCTCCGTCCTCCAACTCCTACGACTCGGCCGGAGGTTCATGCCGGCACTCGGCGACGGCATCGCGGACGCCACGGCGCTCGGCACCGATCTGCTGCTGACCACCAGCACCACCACCGCGCTCGGCCAGGTCGCCGCCGAGGCCGCGGGCATCCCCAGCATCGGGCTCTACCTCCAACCCCTGGCTCCCACCCGGGAGTTCGCGCCCGCCGTCACCGGCTCCCGCCCGCTCGGCCGGGCCGGCAACCTGCTGGCGGGACACGCCGTCCAGGCCGCGACCGACCAGCTGTTCGTCCCTGCCGTCCGCCGGCTGCGCCGCCGGCTCGGCCTGTCGCCCCTCGGCATCTCCCGGGCCCGGCGCAACTCGCCAGTCCTGCACGGTTTCTCACCGCTGGTGGTCCCCCGGCCCGCTGACTGGCACCCCCGGCTGGACGTGGCGGGCTACTGGTGGCCGACCGACCGGACGGCGTGGCAGCCTCCGGCCCGGCTGCTCGACTTCCTCGCCGCCGGGCCGCCGCCCGTCTTCGTCGGCTTCGGCAGCCTGGTCGTCCCCGACCCCGAGCGGCTCACCACGACCGTCCTCGCCGCCGCCCGCGCCGCCCGGGTGCGCCTCCTCCTCCAGTCGGGATGGAGCGAACTGGCCGCCGAGGACTCGGACTCCGTCCTGACCATCGGCGACACCCCGCACGACTGGCTCTTCCCCCGAACCGCCGCCGTGGTCCACCACGCGGGCGCCGGCACCACGGCCGCCGCCCTCCGCTCCGGCACCCCCGCCGTTCCCGTGCCGGCCCAACTCGACGCACCGTTCTGGTCCGCCCGGCTGGCACGACTCGGCGTCTCCCCGGGCCCCGTTCCCCTGCACGCCCTCACCCCCGCCCGCCTCGCCACCGCCATCCTCCAGACCCTCGACGACCCCCGCTACCGCACCCGCGCCCAGGCCGTCGCCGCCGCCCTGGCCGCCGAGGACGGCACGGCGAAGGTCCTCGCCGCCGTGGACCGGGCGGCGGCAGCGGCTTGGTGACGGGGCGGGTGACGTGTGACGGGTGACGGGGCGGAAGGGTGACAGCCGACGGCGAGCAACGGACAGCGAACAACCGACGGCAGACAGATAACAGATGACAGATTTCGAAATCTGTCATCTGTCACCCGCCCTCCCGTCAGCCCTCCCCCTCCCCCTCCGCCCCGCGCCCCTCCCGAACACCGCGCTCAGCCCCAGGTACACCACGGCCGCCGACGTCAGACCGACGGCCCAGCCGTAGTCGGCGAGCGGCTTGAGGGCGGGGATCAGGCCGTCCGCCGGGAACGGCCCCTGTTGCGCGCCGCCGGCGTCGACGGTCGAGTACGAGCCGCCGACGGCCAGTACGCCGCCGACCAGCAGCGCCGCAACGGCCCGCCAGTTCCACCCCGCCGCGTACCAGTACGCGCCGCCGGGGCGGTAGAGCTCGGCGAGTCGGAGACGGGTGCGGCGCAGCACCCAGTAGTCGGAGATCAGCACCCCGCCGACCGTACCGAGCAGACCACCGACCACGCCCAGCCAGGTGAAGATGTACACGTGCGGATCGGAGATCAGCCGCCACGGGAAGATCACGATCCCGACCACCCCGGTGATCAACGCACCGGTCCGGAAGGTGACGAAGCGGGGCAGTAGGTTCGCGAGGTCGTACGCGGGCGAGACGACATTGGCGGCGATGTTCACCGACAGCGTCGCCACCAGCACGGTCAGCAGCGCGAACAGGATGCCGACCGGGTTCTCCATCTTGGCGGCCAGCTGGATCGGATCCCACACCGGCACCCCGTAGACCGCCTCGGAGCCCGAGGTGACCAGCACGGACAGGAACGCGAAGAGCGTCATCGTGGTCGGCAGGCCCAGCGCCTGCCCGCGGATCTGGGCCCGCTGGCTGCCCCCGAAGCGGGTGAAGTCGGGGATGTTCAACGAGAGCGTGGACCAGAACCCGATCATGCCCATCAGGGCCGGGAAGAAGACCTGCCAGAAGCCGCTGCCCCACCCAAGCCTGGACGGCTGGTCGAGCAGCGGCCCGAGCCCGCCCGCCTTGACGGTGATCCACACCAGCAACGCGAGCGCACCGACGATGACGAACGGTGCCGCCCAGTTCTCGAACCGCCGCAGCGCCTCCATTCCCCGCGCGATGATGGCCATCTCGATCAGCCAGAACAGCAGGAACGAGAGCCACTGCGTCCACGGGTAGCCGCCGAACTCACCGGCCGTGCGCCAGGATTCGCCGAAGAGCTTGCCCGCCAGCAGGAAGATGCCCTCCCCGCCGATCCAGGTCTGGATGCCGAACCAGGCGCAGGCCACCGCCGCCCGCAGCAGGGCGGGCAGATTGGCGCCGCGCAGCCCGAAGGAGGCACGGGCGAAGACCGGGAACGGGATGCCGTACTTGGTGCCGGCATGACCGGTGAGCAGCATCGGGACCAGCACGACGAGGTTGGCGAGCGCGATCGTCAGCACCGCCTGCTTCCAGTCCATGCCGAGCGTGACCAGACCCGAAGCCAGCGTCCAGGACGGGATGTTGTGGGCCATGCCGACCCAGAGGGCGAGGAAGTTGTACGTGGTCCAGGTGCGTCGCGCCACCGGGACCGGCCGCAGGTCGTCGCTCGTGAAGCCGTTGGGGGGCAGCTCCCCGGCGGCCGGGTCGAGTTCGACCCGCCCGTCGGGATGGTACCACTGTCTGCCGCCGCTGGTCGCGGTGTCGGGCATGGGCAACTCCCGTCCGCCGCGAGCGGATCCCGCGGCTGAGCTCAGGTCGGTTTCGCCGGCACAGGTTTCACAGGCGCGGGTTTCACAGGCCCGGGTGTCACAGGCACGGGTGTCACAGGTGCGGGATGACGTCCGTCCCGTACGCGTCGATGGTGGACTCGATGGCGTCGTGCATGGCGTAGACGGCGAACTGGTCGACGCCGAGCGAGCGGAGCTCCGCGAGCCGGTTCCGCTGGACCTCCGCCGGTCCGATCAGGCAGAAGCGGTCGACGATCCCGTCCGGGACGAAGGCCGTGTCCGGGTTGCCGGCCCGCCCGTGGTGGCTGTAGTCGTAGCCCTGGCGGTCCTTGATGTAGTCGGTGAGCGCCTCCGGCACCAGGTCCGAGTGCTCGCCGTAGTGGCTGACCAGGTCGGCCACGTGGTTGCCGACCATCCCTCCGAACCAGCGGCACTGCTCCCGGGCGTGGGCGAGCGCCTCGGGCGAGTCGTCGGCCGTGACGTAGGCCGGGGCGGCGACGCAGATCGTGACGGACTCCGGGTCCCGGCCGGCCTCGACGGCGGCGGACCGCACCGCCTTGACCATGAACTCGGTGAGGTAGGGGTCGGCCAACTGCAGGATGAATCCGTCGGCCTGACGTCCGGTCAGGTTCAACGCCTTGGGGCCGTAGGCCCCCATCCAGATCGGCAGGGAGGCGCCGGCCCGGACCCACGGCAGGTGCATCTCGGTGCCGTCCACCTCGGCGGTTCGCCCCTCGGCCAACTCCTTGATGGCATGCATGGCTTCGGAGAGCCGGGCGAGGGTGGCGGGGCGCCGTCCGGCGACCCTCATCGCCGAGTCGCCGCGGCCGATGCCGCAGACGGTCCGGTTGCCGTACATGTCGTTGAGCGTGGCGAACGTGGAGGCGGTCACCTCCCAGGTGCGGGTGGAGGGGTTGGTGACCATCGGCCCCACGGTCATCCGCTCGGTCTCGGCGAGGATCCGGCTGTAGACGACGAAGGGCTCCTGCCACAGCACGCAGGAGTCGAAGGTCCAGCCGTGGCTGAACCCGGCCCGTTCGGCGCGGATCATCCGGTCGATGAGCAGCCGGGCGGGCGGGTCGGTCTGGAGGACGAGGCCGATGTCCATGAGGGGCTCCAGGTAGGGGATTTGTACGCCGCGACCCGGTCGCCGGTCGGCACGGAGCGGCGGGCACCGCGAGCGGTGCCCGGGCAGCGACCGGGCGGCGACCGAACCACGACCGCGTGACCACCGAGCGAAAGGCGAGCAGAGGGCGAACGGCGACCGGGCGGCGGCAGGCGGACGGCGACGAGCGGAGGGTGTGTGCAGCGGGAGGAGGGTCAGACCAGGTACTGGCAGGTGTCCCGGCGCAGGAAGGTCCCGTGGCCGGCCCGGCCGAGCCAGTGGCCGTCGTCCAGCACGACGGTGCCACGCGACATCACCGTCCGTGCCCGGCCGGTGAGTCGGCGGCCCTCGTAGGCCGAGTAGTCCACGTTCATGTGGTGGGTCGCGGCGGAGACGGTCTGCACCGCGGCCGGATCGTAGACCACCAGGTCGGCGTCGGCGCCCGGCGCGATGGTGCCCTTGCGCGGGTGCAGGCCGAACATCCGGGCCGGCGTGGTGCAGGCGATCTCGACCCAGCGGCGTCTGCTGATGTGCCCGTCCACCACGGCCTGGTGGAGCAGGTCCATCCGGTTCTCCACGCCCGGCAGGCCGTTGGGGATCTTCGAGAAGTCGCCCCGGCCCAGCTCCTTCTGGCCGACGAAGCAGAACGGGCAGTGGTCGGTGGAGACGACCTGGAGGTCGTTGGTCCGCAGCCCGCGCCAGAGCGCCTCCTGGTGCTCGCGCGGCCTGAGCGGCGTGCTGCACACGTACTTGGCGCCCTCGAAGCCGTCGGCGCCCTCCTCGGCGAGGTTGTCGGTGGAGAGGAAGAGGTACTGCGGGCAGGTCTCGCCGAAGACGTTGAGGCCGGCGTCCCGGGCCCGGGTGAGTTCCGCGAGCGCGGCGGCCGCGGAGACGTGCACCACGTAGAGCGGGCTGCCGGCCACCTGGGCGAGCTTGATCGCCCGGTGGGTGGCCTCGGCCTCCAGCAGTTCGCGGCGGACCTCGCCGTGGTAGCGGGGCGCGGTCCGGCCGGCGGCGAGCGCCTGTTCGACCAGGACGTCGATGGCGATGCCGTTCTCCGCGTGCATCATGATCAGCCCGCCGTTGGCGGCGCCGCGCTGCATGGCCCGCAGGATGCGGCCGTCGTCGCTGTAGAAGACGCCGGGGTAGGCCATGAAGAGCTTGAAGGAGGTGGACTCGCCGGAGTCCACGAGGGCGTCCATCTCCTTCAGCACGGCGTCGTTGACGTCGGAGACGATGGTGTGGAAGGCGTAGTCGACGGCGCAGTTGCCCTCGGCCTTGGCGTGCCACGCGTCCAGTCCCTCGCGCAGCGAGCCGCCGACCGGCTGGACGGCGAAGTCCACGATGGTGGTGGTGCCGCCCCAGGCGGCGGCCCGGGTGCCGGTCTCGAAGGTGTCGGAGGCCGCGGTGCCGCCGAACGGCAGCTCCATGTGGGTGTGGGCGTCGACGCCGCCCGGGATGACGTAGTGGCCGGTGGCGTCGATGACGGTGTCGGCGGTCCAGGCCTCGGCGGCGGAGCTGCCGGTGGCGGCGAGGGCGGCGACGCGCTCGCCCTCGATCAGGACGTCGGCGTGGAGTTCCTCGGTCGCGGTGATGACGAGGCCGCCGCGGACGACAGTGCGCCGGTGCGGGTCGCGGGTGGCGCTCACCTCGCTGGTGGTCATCTCGCTGCTCCTCACGCCTCGGCGAGCGGTCCGTAGGCGTCGGGGCGGCGGTCGCGGTAGAACGCCCACTGCTGGCGGACCTCTTCGATCAGGCCGAGGTCGAGGTCGCGGACGACGAGCTCCTCCTCCTTGTCGGAGGCGACGTCGCCGACGAACTGGCCGCGCGGGTCCACGAAGTAGGAGGTGCCGTAGAAGTCGTTGTCGCCGTACTCCTCGGTGCCGACGCGGTTGATCGCGGCGACGAAGTACTCGTTGGCGACGGCGGCCGCGGGCTGTTCGAGCTGCCAGAGGTAGCCGGACAGTCCGCGGCTGGTCGCGGAGGGGTTGTAGACGATCTGCGCGCCGGCCAGGCCCAGGGCGCGCCAGCCCTCGGGGAAGTGGCGGTCGTAGCAGATGTAGACGCCGACCTTGCCGACGGCGGTGTCGAACACGGGCCAGCCGAGGTTTCCGGGCTTGAAGTAGTACTTCTCCCAGAAGCCCTTGACCTGCGGGATGTGGTGCTTGCGGTACTTGCCGAGGTAGCTGCCGTCGGCGTCGATGACGGCGGCGGTGTTGTAGTAGACGCCGGTCTGCTCCTCCTCGTAGACCGGGACGACCATCACCAGTCCGAGTTCGCGGGCGAGGTCCCGCATCCGGCGCACGGTCGGGCCGTCGGGGACGGCCTCGGCCCAGCGGTAGTGCTCGGCCTCCTGGACCTGACAGAAGTACGGGGAGTTGAAGACCTCCTGGAAGCCGATGATCTTCGCTCCCTGGGCGGCGGCCTCTCGGGCGTACCGCTCGTGGAGGGCGACCATGCTCTCCTGGTCACCGGTCCAGCGGGTCTGGACGAGCGCGGCACGGACGATCTGCGACATGGGTACCTCCGCAACTCCGCGGCCCGGCCTGGCGGTCGGACCCGCGGTCTGAGGGTTGACGGGGCGGGTCTCGTCTGCGGGTCCGCTCGGGGAACCGCAGGGTCTACGTGCGTAGAAAGCGATCTTTAGACGGTAGGGCCGGCCTCGGTGGCCTGACAATACGTCGGCGGAAACACGTCTCGGGCGATCTCGTTGCGCGGACACGCGGGCGGCCCCGGGTTGCGGTCCCGGGGCGCGGTCCTTGGGGCGAGGTCCCCGGGTGGGATGAGAAGCTGATCTACCCCGGGAGTCGCTCTCTTACGCGTTCGGGGTGAAAGCGGGCACCCTGGACGCGCACCCGACGGGCGCCCGACGGTCACCCCGACGGGCGCCCGCCGCCGTCGACCCGGCTTGACTTCCTCCGGTTCGCTCGGGAAGGATCCGGCGCATGGACTCCGGCGCCACTCTGGTTTGCCGCCTGCACGTCGATCTGCGACGCCAGGCGAGTTCCATCTGTGCCTGTTGACCTTGATCTCCCCCGCCGGTCCCGCCCTGTGACGTCTGCCAGGGCCCAGGCCGCGTACCCGTACCCGCAGTCCTGATCCCGCCCCCGCCCCGGCGCACCCGCGCGTGCCGGGCCGCTCCGCCGGCCCGCGCCCGTCCGCCGCCGGACACCGGGCGCTTCCACCGACGTTCCCGCCGCACCCGAGGACGCCCTCATGAGCCCGAGCCCGAGCATCAGCCCCGACACGACCACCACAGCCACCGGCACCGGCACCGGCACCGCCACCGCCAGCGACGCGGTGAGGCCGGCGAGCGCCCCCGAGCCACCACCGACGCCACCCGCCGGGGACACTCCGGCGCCGCTCACCCCGAGCACCCTGCGGACCATCGTCCGCGAGCTGGCCGAGCGGCCCGAGCAGTGGATCCACCACGTCCGCCTCTCCACCGAGGAGCGCTGGTACCGTCGCCTGGCCGCGGACGAGGACCACGAGGTGTGGCTGATCAGCTGGCTGCCCGGTCAGTCCACCGGCTTCCACGACCACGGCGGCTCGCGCGGCGCCTTCACCGTCGCCCTCGGCGAGTTGGAGGAGCTGTCCCTCGGCGGGCCCGAGCAGGGCCTGCTGATCCGCCGGGTGCCGGCCGGCACCACCCGCGCCTTCGGCCCTGAGTACGTGCACGACGTGCGCAACACCGCCGTCGGCCCCGCCGTCACGCTGCACGCCTACTCGCCGCCGCTGAGTTCGATGGCGCACTACGACCTGCGGGCCGGCGGGCTCGTCCGCACCTCCGAGGAAGGACCGGAACAGTGGTGACCACGATCGACGACCTGGTGGAGCGGGCCCGGGAGGGCGTCCACCGACCGCGAGCCCGCGAGGCGTACCAGTCCCAGGTGGACGGAGCGCTGCTGGTGGACATCCGTCCGGCGGCGCAGCGGGCCGCCGAGGGGGAGATCCCCGGCTCACTGATCATCGAGCGCAACGTGCTGGAGTGGAGGCTCGATCCGACGGGCAGTCACCGGATCCCCGAGGCCTCGGGCTACGACGTCGAGGTGATCGTGGTCTGCTCCGAGGGCTACGCCTCCAGCCTGGCCGCCGCTTCCCTGCGCGAGCTGGGACTTCACCGGGCGACCGATCTGGACGGCGGTTTCGTCGCCTGGGCGGCCTCCGGTCTGCCGACCCGTCAGGGCGGCTGAGACCACAGTCGCACCGCGTGCCGGGGCGGTAAATCAAGGACAGGAGATGATGCAGGTCATAGTCTGATCAGAGTTTCCGCCGGTCCAAAGCTGGGCAGCCACGCGGGCGGAAGTACGCCCGGGCGCTTGAAACCGCCGCCATCGAACGACCCGACCGAACGACCGAACGACCCAGGCGCCGCCTCCCCGGGGCGCCCTGACGAGGAAACTCCACGTGATCAGATTCGAGGGCGCGGGAAAGCGCCACCCCGACGGCACCGTCGCGGTCGAGGGCCTGGACCTGGAGGTCCCGACCGGTCGGATAACCGTCCTGGTCGGACCCTCCGGCTGCGGAAAGACCACCCTGCTGCGCATGGTCAACCGGATGGTCGAGCCCACCTCGGGCCGGGTCCTGCTGGACGACACCGACGTCGCGGACCTGGAACCCGCCAAGCTGCGCCGCGGCATCGGGTACGTGATCCAGCAGGCCGGACTCTTCCCGCACCGCAAGGTGATCGACAACATCGCCACCGTCCCCTACCTGCTCGGCTGGGACCGCAAGAAGGCCCGCGCCCGCGCCGCCGAACTGCTCGAACTGGTCGGGCTCGCGCCCGAGACCGCCAAGCGGTACCCGTTCCAGCTGTCCGGCGGCCAGCAGCAGCGGGTCGGCGTGGCGCGCGCGCTGGCCGCCGACCCGCCGGTCCTGCTGATGGACGAGCCGTTCAGCGCCGTCGACCCGGTGGTGCGGGCCGGGCTCCAGGAGGAGCTGCTGCGGCTCCAGTCCGAGCTGCACAAGACCGTGCTGTTCGTCACCCACGACATCGAGGAGGCCGTCCGGCTCGGCGACCAGGTGGTGGTGCTCCGCGAGCACGGCCGGATCGCCCAGCTGGCCGATCCGCACACCCTGCTCACCACGCCCGCCGACGAGGGCGTGGCCGCCTTCCTCGGGCGCGACCGAGGCCTTCGGGGCCTCGGCCTGCGCCCCGCGAGCACCGTCATGCTCCGCCCGGTGGCCGATGGACTCCGCTACGGGGACTGGGAGTTGGCCGTGGACGACGATCGGCGCCCGATCGGCTGGATCGACCGCGACGCCGTCACCGCCGAACTGCAGCCGGCGGCCGGATTCCGTCCGGACGCCGACACCCTGCGCACCGCCCTGGACGCCGCTGTGCTCTCCCCCTCCGGGGTCGCGGTCGCGCTGGACGCCGACGGCCGGGTCACCGGCACCGCGAGCCGCGAGGCCGTCCTCGCCGCACTGCGGCCCGACGGCTGGAGCGGAGCCACCGGTACCAGCGGTACCACCGGCATCACGGGCACGAGCGGCACCAAGGGCTTGGGCGGCACCGGCACCACCGGCAGCACCGGCGGCACCGACGGAACGAGCGGCACGGACGAAACGGGCGGCACCGACGGAACGAGCGACACGGACGGAGCCGACGGTGGACGATGAACCGATCGTCCGCTGGTACTGGATCGGCGACCACCTCGGCTACCTCGGCAACCTGCTCGCCGACCACGCCCTGATCGCCCTCGTCCCCGTGCTCATCGGCCTGCTGCTGGCCGTCCCGCTCGGCCTCGCCTGCGCCCGCTATCCCCGGCTCTACCAGCCGCTCTCCGCCGTGTTCAACATCGTCTACGCGCTGCCCTCGCTGGCCGTGTTCGTGGTACTGATCCCGTACACCGGCCTCGCCACCCAGGCGACCGTGATGATCCCGCTCACGTTCTACGCCCTCGCCGTACTGCTGCCGACCACCGTGGACGGGCTTCGCGCCGTCCCGGACGCCGTCCGGCAGGCCGCCACCGCGATGGGGTACGGGCCGTGGCACCGGCTGGCCTCGGTCGAGCTGCCCGCCGCCGTGCCGTACCTGATCGCCGGGCTGCGGGTGGCGGCGGTGTCCAGCATCTCGCTGGCCAGCGTCGGCGCGCTGGTCGGCCGCGGCGGACTCGGCTACCTGTTCGTCGACGGCTTCCAGCGCACCTTCCCGACCCCGATCGTGGCCGGCATCGTGCTGATCGCCGTCCTCGCACTGGCCGTCGACGTGGTGCTGGTGGCCGCCCGGCGGCTGCTGGCGCCCTGGGCCGTCCGGGAGAAGGGGGCCGGTTCGTGAACTGGTGGAACTGGCTGAGCGACTTCTTCACCTCCCCGGAGCACCGCAGCGGGCCGGACTCGATCGTGCACCGGGTCTCCGAGCACCTGCTGTTCTCCGGCGAGGCCCTGCTGTTCGCGGCGCTGCTGGCCGTGCCGCTCGGGCTGCTGATCGGCTACACCGGGCGCGGCGTCACCGTGGTGACCGCGCTCGCGGGCGCGGCCCGCGCCCTGCCCACCCTCGGGCTGGTGACGCTGGCGGTGCTGCTCGCCGGGGTCGGCGACACCGCCGTACTGATCCCGCTGGTCGCGCTCGCCGCGCCGCCGCTGCTGGTGGCCGCCGTCGAGGGGGTGCGCGGCACCGACCCGGACGTCCGGGACGCCGCGCGCGGCATCGGGTTGACCCACCCCCAGGTGCTGCGGCAGGTCTGCCTGCCCTCGGCCGCGCCGACCCTGCTCGCGGGTTTCCGCACCGCGACCGTGCAGGTGATCGCGACCGCCACGGTGGCGGCCTACGTCGGGCTGGGCGGCCTCGGCCGCTACGTCATCGACGGGCTGGCGACCCGCCAGTACGCCGTGACCGTGGGCGGCGCCCTGCTGGTGGTGCTGCTCGCGGTCGCCGCCCAGCTGTTCTTCGCTCTGCTCGCCCGGTTCGCGCTCCCGCCCGGGGTGCGCGCCCAGCAGCGGCCCCACTGACCCGTCTCCCCTCCCGTTCCGTTCCGGAAGGAAATCTGTCACCATGTCGACAATCAACCGAAGCCGTCGCGTCGTCGTGCTCGGCACCCTCGCCGCGCTCGCCCTCGGCGCCACCGCCTGCGGCTCCTCCGGCGGCAACCCGCTGGACGGGGGTGCGAGCGCCTCGGCCCCGGCGGGCGGCGCGGGCGGCTCCGGATCGACCGTGGTGGTCGGCTCGGCGAACTTCCCGGAGAACGTCCTGCTGGGGTCGATCTACTCGCAGGCGCTCAAGGCCAAGGGCGTCAAGGTCCAGGAGAAGTTCAACATCGGCAGCCGCGAGGTGCTCTACGGGCAGCTGCAGAGCGGCAACCTGACCGTCCTGCCGGAGTACAACGGCTCTCTGCTCGCCTACCTGGACGCCAAGTCCACCGCCGTCACCACCCAGGACGTCGACGCGGCGCTCGCCAAGACGCTGCCCGCCCCACTGGGCATCCTCGAGTCCTCCCCGGCCGAGGACAAGGACTCGCTCAGCGTCACCCAGGAGACCTCCGACAAGGACAACATCAAGAGCATCGCGGACCTCGCCGCCAAGGCCGGCGAGTTCACCATCGGCGGGCCGCCAGAGTTCAAGAGCCGCCGCGAGCAGCAGCTCAAGGACGTCTACGGGCTGACCTTCAAGGAGTGGAAGCCCACCGGCGACGCCACCGCGAACGCGCTCAAGGACGGCAGCATCCAGGTCGGCAACGTGTTCACCACCGACCCGAAGATCGCCCAGTACAAGCTCGTCCCGCTGGCCGACCCGAAGAACATCTTCGGTGCCCAGAACGTCACCCCCCTGGTGTACAAGGCGGGCGTGGACGCGACCGCGACGGCGGCGCTCAACGCCGTGTCGGCCAAGCTCGACACGGCCGGGCTGATGGCGCTGATGAAGCGGGTGTCGGTGGACAAGGAGGACCCGTCGGCGGTCGCCAAGGACTGGCTGAAGTCCAACGGCCTCGGCTGACCTGCGGCCCGGCTCGGCTCGGCGACGCGGTTCGGCTCGGCGACGCGGCTCGGCGCGGCGGCTCGGAGGAAGCTCCTCCGGGCCGCCGTCCGCCGTTTCCGACCCCTCTTCGGGCCCTCTTCGGATCCTCTTCCGGCCGCCGGAGGGGCCTTCCCTTTCGCGCCGCGAACATGACAGTCTTGGGCGCCATGCGCACTCGACTCCTCGCCGCCACCCTCACGGCACTCGCCGCGGTGAGCCTCGCTGCCTGCTCCAGCTCCGGATCGGGCTCGGGCAAGGCCACCTCCGCGGCCGGCTCCCCCGCCACCTCCTCCTCCACGGCCGCCACCGCGACCCCCTCCGGCGCCGCCACCACGCCCGCGGCACCGGCGCCGGACTCGGCCGCGCCGACCGCCGCCCCCACGGCCGACGGTGCCACCGACGCCCCTGCCCCCGACGCCGGCACCCCGGGAGCCCCCGCACCGGCCAAGCCCGCCCCGCCCGCCGACGCCGGGCTGCCGGCCAAACCGGGGAGCGACCTGACGGCCAAGCTGGTCTCCGCGCTGGACGCGATCGACCCGGCCATCGTCGGCGGCAAGCCGGACCAAGCCGTGGACCGGGCCCGCAACCAGTGCCAGTCGATCTACCAGTTCCCCAAGGACAAGCAGAAGTTGGCCGAGCTGGCCGACCAGCGCTTCACCTCGGCCGACCACCCGAAGGGCTTCGGGCCGGACACCGCCGCGAAGATCAACGAGGCGCTGCTCGCCACACTCTGCCCGCCGTCCCGCTGATCCTCCCGCGGGCCCACAGGCCCACAGGCCCGCCGACCCGGCCCGCTCGTTCGCAGGCCCGCCGACCCGGCCCGCGGATCGACGGATCGACGGCACCATGAACTGCCCGGTGTCCTGAGCGCCGGGCCGCCGTGGCCGCGCCCCTTTCCGGGTGCGCGGCCACGGTCTTCTCGTTTCCGGCGCCCACCCCGACGGGGCCCGCGCGCCGCCCCGCCCTTCTCCGCCGACCACGCGCCCCTTCCACCAGCGGGCCGTATGCTGACGAACTGTTAGGTCTCTTGACAGACCAGTGGTCTAGTCCAAACATAAGCATGTCGATCCGACCGGGATGCACTGTGGGGGTGTGACCACCGGCGGCTGAGGCACTGCCCTGCCATGTTCCGATCCACCCCCGCTCCGTACGGCGCGCGCATCCGCACGCCGCCCGCGTCCACGCGAGTCGGTGGGCCTTCGCACGCCCGCACTCCCGATATCCGACCCGGTCCCGGGTCCCCGGCCGACCCCACACGGCCGCCTGCCCGGACCGGCCGAAGATCCCCAACGTCCTGCCCCACCAAGTCTGTTGGAGAATCCATGCGCCTCCGCCGAACAGTCCAGGCCGTCTTGACGGCCTGCGCCACGCTGGCCGCCTCGGCCGGCCTGGTCGCCGCCGGGACGAGCTCCGCCCAGGCCGCCACCCCGCTTCCCAGCCGGGTCTTCGCCCCTTACTTCGAGTCCTGGACCGGTCAGAGCCCGGCCCAGCTTGCCGCGCAGTCCGGCGCCAAGCACCTGACCATGGCGTTCCTCCAGGCCGCCACGAAGGGCTCCTGCACGCCGTACTGGAACGGCGACTCCTCGAAGCCGGTGTCCTCCTCCATCTTCGGCGCCGACATCGCGACGATCCGCGCCAACGGCGGGGACGTCATCCCGTCCTTCGGCGGCTACACCGCCGACAACACCGGCACCGAGATCGCCGACAGCTGCACCGATGTCAACCAGATCGCGGCCGCGTTCCAGAACGTGATCACCACCTACGACGTCAGCCGGATCGACCTCGACATCGAGGACAACTCCCTGACCAACACCGCCGGGATCGACCGCCGCAACAAGGCGATCAAGATCGTGCAGGACTGGGCCGCCGCCAACGGGCGGAACATCCAGTTCTCCTACACGCTGCCCACCACCACCTCCGGGCTGGCCAGCAGCGGGCTCGCGGTGCTGAAGAACGCGGTCAGCAACAACGCGCGGATCGACGTCGTCAACATGATGACCTTCGACTACTACGACAACGCCGCCCACGACATGGCGGCCGACACCCAGACCTCCGCGCAGGGCCTCTACAACCAGCTCGCCAAGCTCTACCCGTCCAAGACCCCGGCCCAGCTGTGGGGTTCGATCGGGATCACCGAGATGATCGGTGTCGACGACTTCGGCCCGGCCGAGACGTTCACCGTGGCCAACGCCACCACCGTGTACAACTGGGCGGTCTCCAAGGGCATCAACACGCTGTCCTTCTGGGCGCTCCAGCGCGACAACGGCGGCTGCCCGGGCACGGCCGGCAACGACAACTGCTCCGGGATCGCCCAGAACACCTGGGACTTCACCCACATCTTCTCGCCGTTCACCAGCGGCTCGACGGTGAACAACGACTTCTCGGTGTCGGTCAGCCCCAACTCCGCCACGGTCGCGGCAGGTTCGTCCACCTCGGCCACCGTCGCGACGGCCGTGACGGCGGGCTCGGCGCAGAGCGTCAACCTCACGGTCAGCGGCGCCCCGGCCGGCGTCACCGCCACCGTCACTCCCGGCAGCGTCACCGCCGGCAGCAGCGCCACGCTCAACATCTCCACCACCTCCTCGGTGGCGCCCGGGAGTTACCCGATCACCGTCACCGGCGCGGCGGCCTCCGGCAGTCACACCAGCACCTTCACGCTGAACGTCACCGGCACCCAGCCCGGCAACGACTTCTCGGTCGCCGTGAACCCGACCTCCGGCACGGTCGCGGTCGGCGCGTCCACCTCCGCCACCATCACGACGGCGGTCACCGCGGGCTCGGCGCAGAACCTCAACCTCTCGGTCATCAGCGTCCCGACCGTCGGCATCAACGCCACCGTCACCCCCGGCAGCGTCACCGCCGGCAACAGCGCCACGCTCAACATCAGCGCCACCTCGGCCGCGACTCCCGGTACCTACCAGCTGGGTATCCAGGCCACCGGGGCCTCCGGCAGCCACATCGCGTCCTACACGCTGACCGTCACCGGGAGCGGACCGACGACCGGCCTGGTCAACGGTGACCTGGAGAGCGGCAGCCTCGCCCCGTGGACCTGCCAGAGCGGCGGCGCCGTGGTCTCCACCCCGGTCCACGCCGGCAGCAAGGCCCTCCAGGCCGCGGCCACCGCCAGCCAGACCGGCGAGTGCGCGCAGACCGTCACGCTGAAGCCCAACACCAGCTACACCCTGAGCGGTTGGGTGCAGGGCAACTACGCCTACGTCGGTGTCAGCGGCGGCGCCACGGCCAGCGCCTGGACCAGCTCCTCCGGCTGGACCAAGCTGTCCGTCCCCTTCACCACCGGCGCCAACGGCACCGTCTCCGTGTACCTGCACGGCTGGTACGGCCAGGGCAACGTGTACGGGGACGACTTCTCCATCGCCTGATTCCGCCTCGGGCGAAGACTGACGCCTGACGGCTGACGACCGGCGCCTGACGGCTGACGGCTGACGAACAACGGATGACAGCTGACAGATGATGAAATCTGTCAGCTGTCATCCGTCTTCTGTCCGCTGTCGGACGCCCGCCGTCAGATGCCCGCCGTCCGCATCCGCTCCGGCCGGCACAGCGCCAGGTACGCCACCGTCGCCAGCACTCCGCAGACCAGGACCACCAGCGCCAGCAGCACCGCCGACGGCTGACCACCGAGGCTGCTCAGCGGCGCGACCACCGCGCCGCACAGGAAGTTGCCCGTCCCGAGCAACGCCGACGCCGTACCCGCCACCTGCGGCTCGACCAGACCGAGCGCCTGGGCGGCGGTGTTCGGCAGCAGCACGCCCAGGCTGCCCATCATCACGAACAGCGGCGGGCAGAACCCGGCCAGCCCGAAGTCCCACACCGTCGTCAGCAGCACCAGCGCCACCCCGGCGGCGACCGCCGCCGCGAGGCTGCCCAGCATCAGCGACCGCTGCGTGAAACGCGGCGCCAGCAGCCGCCCGTTCACCTGGGTCATCACCACGATCGAGAACGAGTTCAGCCCGAACAGCAGGCTGTAGGTCTGCGGCGAGACCTGGTACACGTGCTGGAGCACCGTCGAGGACCCGCTGATGTAGCCGAACAGCGCCCCGAACGCGAGGGAGCTGGTCAGCGCCAACCCCAGGAACGGCAGGTTGCGCAGCAGCCGCCCCATCGTCCGCAGGGCCGCGCCCACCCCGCCGCGGTCCCTGGTCTCCGGCGGCAGCGTCTCGCGCAGCACCCCGAACGAGACCAGGGTGAGCAGCAGTCCGAGCGCCGTGAGGACGCCGAAGGTCCCGCGCCACGAGGTGAACCGCATCAGCTGCGCGCCGACGATCGGGGCGAGGATCGGCGCCAACCCGGATATCAGGGCGATCGAGGCGAGGAAGCGCAGCAGCGCGACGCCCTGGAAGCGGTCCCGGGAGACGGCGCGTCCGATCACCAGCCCGGCGGAGCCGGCCGCGCCCTGGACGAACCGGGCGGCGATCAGCACGGTCAGGTTCGGCGCGAAGACGCACACCACGCTCGACAGGGTGTAGAGGACGAGCCCCGCGAGCAGCGGCGGGCGGCGCCCGTAGCGGTCACTGAGCGGGCCGAAGAGCAGCTGCCCGGCCGCGACCCCGAACATCGAGAAGGTCAGGGTGAGCTGGACGGCGGCCGGCTGGGCGACCAGGTCCTCGGCGATCGCGGGCAGACCCGGCAGGTAGAGGTCGGTGGTGAGCGGGCCGAGCGCGGTGAGGCCGCCGAGGGCGGCGATCACGGCCCAGCCGGGACGGGCCCGACCGGCGGCGGGTGCGGCAACGGATCCGGGGGCGGGTGCGGCGACGGATCCGGGGGCGGGTGCGGCGACGGATCCGGGGGCGGGTGCGGCGACGGATCTGGGGGCGGCTGTGGGGGCGGCAGCGGTCGACGTGTCGCTGGTGGGGCCGACGGTCGGGCCGGGCATGGTTCTCCTCGCGGGCGGGTGACGTGGGGTTCGTTCGCGCTCCGTCCTATCGCAGCACGGCGCGGTTCCGACAGCGGGGGTACGTGCTGTCCGGTCGTGCGCGCGCGTCCGGGCGGCTCGCGCACCGCCCGCGTCCGGCCCTCGTACGGCGGCCCCGCCCACCGGCACCGGCCCGCGCACGACGGCGGCCCGCCCGCACCTCACGGTGCCGGCGGGCCGTTCCGGTCCACGGGTCGGCGCCCGGGGGCGCCCGTCGGGCTCAGTGCTTGGCGACGTGTTCGGCGCGCAGCGCCGCCTGCACCGCCGCGCCGTCCTGCCACGCGTAGAGCTGGTTGCCGGTCAGTGCCACGTTGTAGTGCCCGCAGGTGCCGGTGGCCTTGGTCGCGACGTTCTCGGGGAACCAGCCGGCCTTGAGGGACTCCGGCACCGGGTGCGCGCTCTTGCCAGGCAGCCCGGCGGTGCAGCCGACGGGCAGCCGCCCCTCCGGGAGGGTGGCGCGCAGCAGGCGGTCGTCGCCCTTGGTGGACATCAGGTACTTCACCCCGGAGGCGTCGTCGGGCAGCCAGGCCGGCATCGTCCGGCGGTCGGCCTTGGCCTGGGTGCCGGTCTCGTACGAGCCCTGCTGCTGATGGCGCCCGTCGTACCAGTCGGACACCCGCGGGCCGATTGCCACGGCTGCCACGGCGACGGCCATGCCGGTGCCCGCGACTCCCAGCGCGACCTTGCTCACGATGCCCTTCATGCCCGTCTGCCCTCTCCGTGTCGTGACCGGTGCGGCCGTTGCCGCTCGTCTCCGCACAACCATCGTGGCCCGCCCCGACCCGTCGGATCGTCACCACCAGGTCGCGATCTTGTCTCCGACCCACGGGGTACCTTCTCCACCTTCAGGCGTACGGCCGTGGGCGGGGACCCTGAGACCTTCGGGTTCCGGGGCCTCGGGTTCCGGAACCCGAGGGGTCCGGACCCGTCGGGCAGCGGGCCCTCGGACCCCGGTGCGTGCCGCTCCGGCGCTCAGGTTGGCACGCCCGGGTCGAGCACGGCCCGAGCCCCGATCGAGCTTTGCTCAAGCCCGGCAACGGCGCAGCCCGGCCTGCTGCACTCGGGGCACCGGAGGCTCACCCGAGCCAGGGCCGAGGCGCCGACGCGGACCGCCCGCACTCGGATCGCTCCCGCTCCGACCGCCCCCGACCGGTCCGCCCGCCTCCGGGACCGCCGGTGTCTCAGACCGTCGCGGGGACCGGCCTGGCGACCGGGAACGGGCGGCCGTCGAGGGTCCAGTGCGGGTCGATCGGGCGCAGCAGCGAGGCGTACACATGCGCGGCGACGTCCGGGTGGCGGATCTCGCCGGTGGGCGGGCCGGCCGGGATGCCGTGCCCGGCGCAGGCGACCCAGGCCGTCCGCTCCTCGGCCGTACGGCCGCCGTGGCCGCCGGCGTCCACGTGCCCGTGGTCGGTGACGACGATGACCGTCCACTGCTCCTCGGCGTGGGTCGCCCGGCCGCGGACGGCGTCGAGGAGGCGGCCGAGGCGTTCGTCGGCCGTGCGCATGGACGCCCGGTACTCGTCGCCGCAGCCCAGGAAGTGGGCGGTCTCGTCGACGGCCCCGAGGTAGACGAAGGAGGCCTCGGGGTCGGCGGTGCCGAGGACGTGGACGGCCTCCCGAGTGACCTCCTCGTCCACGGCCTCCCAGGCCTCCGGGGTGTCCTCGGCGGGGGCCACGTAGGAGAGCCGGCCGGGAGCGCGGAACAGCGGGCCGCCGGACTCGTTGATCATCAGCGGGTCCCAGCCCGCCGCGACGAAGGTGCGGCGGCGGTCGCCCCGGGCGAGGCGGGTGGCGAAGTCGGGGAACACGTCGAGCCGGTTGCCGCCCAGGTGGTTGCCCCAGACCCCGTGCTTGGCGGGCTCGACCCCGGTCACGATGGTGGCCCAGCACGGCCCGGACATGGTGGGCGTGCCGTCCGCGACGGTGACCGGCACCAGGAACCCCGCCTCGGCGACCTCCCGCAGGCGCGGCATCGGCACCTGTTCCAGGTAGTCGTGGCGGACACCGTCGATCCCGACGACGAGCACGCGGGGGCGGGGCCACTGGGCAGCGGACATGGGGGTTCCTTTCGGTCGTGCGCACCCGGCCGCGCCCGCCGAGGGCGCCGCCGACCGCGCCATGGTTCACCGACCGCCGTACCGGATGGTGTCCCTCCGCCCAATGCCGGGTGTCCGCGAGGTGTCGGACCGGCGCCGGGGCCCGGCCCGCCGAGCGGGTGGGCGCGACGGGCTACGGGTCCAGGTTCAAGTTCAGGTCCAGGTCCAGGTCCAGGTCCGGGTCCGGGTCCTGGCCCGCTCAGCGCGTCCGCTCAGGGCTGCCGGTGCGCCCCTGGCTGCGGACGGAACTCGTGGACGACCTCGATGCGGCCGACGATGTGCCGGTTGAACTCGTCCAACTCTTCGGCCGGCACCCAGAGTTCGAGGATCGTCCGACCTCCCGCCCGCTGGACGGGGTAACGGGCGAGGAAGGCGGTGTCGACCTCGAAGCGGGTGACGTAGCCGACGCCGGAGGCGGGCACGTTCCAGTCCCGGGCGATCCGGATCGCGTAGTCCTCGTTGAGGACGGGGTAGAAGATCGGCTGCTCGGGCAGACGGGGCGGCCAGGCGCGCCGGTCGGCGGCCTCGACCAGGGCCAGCTCCTGCGGGCCGGTGGGGCGCCAGAGGGTGGTGGTCGGGGGCGGCGTCGGGACGGATCGGCTGGTCATGGCGGGGACGGTAACCGGGCCTCGAAGGACCCGGCCACCGGTTTTCCCCGGCCGGAACGGCCGCAGGAGCGGCCGGGTGAGGGTGGACGGCGGCCCGTCAGCGATAGGCGGACTCGCCGGTGATGGCCTCGCCGAGGACCAGCGTGTGGATCTCGCTGGTGCCCTCGTAGGTGAGCACCGACTCCAGGTTGTTGGCGTGCCGCAGCACCGGGTACTCGGTCGTGATCCCGTTGGCGCCGAGGACGGTCCGGGCACTGCGGGCGATCTCCAGCGCGGTGCGGACGTTGTTGAGCTTGCCGAAGCTGACGTGCGGCGGACGGGCCGCGCCCTCCTCCTTGAGCCGACCGATCCGCAGCGCCACCAGGTACGCCTTCTCGACCTCCAGCATCATCTCGACCAGCTTCTGCTGGGTCAGCTGGAAGCCCGCGATCGGACGGTCGAACTGGATCCGGGTCCTGGCGTAGTCCAGGGCAGCGGTGTAGCAGTCACGGGCGGCCCCGACGGTGCCCCAGAGGATGCCGTAGCGGGCCTCGTTGAGGGAGGAGAGCGGCCCGCGCAGGCCGACCACCCCGGGCAGCACCGCGTCGGCGGGCAGCAGCACCTCGTCGAAGGCCAGCTCGCTGGTGACGGAGGCGCGCAGCGAGAGCTTGCCGTGCACGTCGGTGGCGGTCAGGCCGCGGGTGCCGCGTTCGACCAGGAAGCCGCGCACGCCTTCCTCGGTCTGCGCCCAGACCACGGCGACGTCGGCGATGCCGCCGTTGGTGATCCACATCTTGCTGCCGGACAGCACCCAGTCGCCGCCCTCACCGCCCTTGCGCACCGCCCGGGTCCGCATGTTGGCCGGGTCCGAACCGAAGTCCGGCTCGGTGAGGCCGAAGCAGCCGATCAGTTCGCCGGCGGCCATGCCGGGCAGCCAGCGCTGCTTCTGCTCCTCGGAGCCGAAGGCGTGGATCGAGCGCATGGCGAGCGAGCCCTGGACGGAGACGAAGCTGCGCAGCCCGGAGTCGGCCGCCTCCAGCTCCATGCAGGCCACCCCGTACGCCACCGCGTCGGCGCCCGCGCAGCCGTAGCCGTCGAGGTGCATGCCGAGCACGCCCAGGGCCCCCAGCTCGGGGGCGAGTTCGCGGGCCGGGAAGACCCCGCGCTCGAACCAGTCGCCGATGTGCGGGCGGATGCGCTCCTCGGTGAACCGGCGGACGGTGTCGCGGACCAGCCGCTCCTCGTCGGAGAGCAGGTCGCCGACGGCGAGGAGGTCGGACGGGTCGATCCGGGTCGGCTTCGTCATTGAAGCTCCTTGTACTCTCGGCGGAATATCGGCGAGTATTCCGCACCCGGTGGGACGGTGCGCGGCCGCGAACGAGTGAGGATGGCGACACGTCCGACGTCGGGTGCGCGGTCGGCGGGCGGGTGACAGTCGACAGATAACAGATGACAGATTTCAAACTTTGAACTCTGAACACTGAAACTTGAACGCTGTCGCCTGTCGGCCGTCGGCCGTCACCCCACTCCGCAGAGCCGCAGCACCGCCGTCGTCGCCGCGCCCGCGGCGACACAAAGGTTCACAACACTGAACAACAAACAAAAAAATAATAAAATAGT
>NZ_JBSFWR010000041.1:0-65682 GCF_053594915.1 Kitasatospora sp. NPDC002543
ACGTACGCCCACCAGACGAGCAGGCCGGGCGGCTCGTGCTCCCCCCCCACCGGCCGGTCGGCGTTCGGCGCCGCCGCCGCGGCGATCCCGGCGCCGCTGCCGGCCGCCGCCACCGTGCCGTCCTCGTCGACCGCGACGGTCGCCTTCTGCACCACCGTGCCGACGGCCAGCGGGTCCTTGGCGATGCCGCCGAAGTCGGCCCCGTCGAAGGCGGCCCGCACGCCGAGCGAGCGCAGCGCGGGGGTGAGCTCGTTCGAGGTGTCGAAGCGGAAGCGCGGCAGCCGGAGGTCGACCGGCCGCTCGGCGAGCGCGCCGAGGACGCGGTCGAGCTGGGGCTGGTCCAGGCCCTTGGCGAAGGCGGCGAAGCCGCCCTGCGCCGGGACGATCAGGTCCATCGCCAGCCCGCCGTCCGCGTAGGGCAGCTCGACGGCCTGCCAGGGCTCGCCGACGATCCCGCCGGAGCCGTCGGCGTACTTGAAGGTCCCGGTCTGCGCCATCGTGGGGACGGCCGGGGCGGAGCCGTCGAGCTTGTGGAACGGGCGGTCGGCGGTGTGCGAGGGCTTGAAGGCGGAGGCCCACCTGGCCTTGAGGTAGAGGGCGTCGGTGAGTGCCAGCCGGGTGTTCGCGGTGATCCCGCCCGGGCCGAACAGGTCCTTGATCCGGCCGTCGGTGGCCTTCTCCACGGCCGCGTTGACGGTCTTGCGGGCACCGTCCGGGTCCTTGGCGAAGTCCGCCTGGTGCACGCCGGCGTCGAAGGCGGCGGCCAGGGTGGCCAGGTAGGCCGGTTCGACGGCCGAGCCCCGCTGCGTCCAGACGTCGTCGCTGCGGCGCAGGGTGAGGCCCTCGGTGGCCGGGACCGGCCGGTTCAGCGCGCCGGTGGCGTACGCGTACTGCTCGGGGCCGAGCTCGGTGTGCAGGGCCTTGGCCAGTTCCTCGGCGGTGGCACCGCGGGCGCCGGGCAGCAGCATGGCGAGCAGGGTGGCCAGGCCGGACGGGGAGACCACGAGGTTCCCGCCGGCGGCGGCCGGCTCGGCGGTCAGGGCGTGCAGGAGGTCCAGGCCGAAGGCCCCGGTGGCGCTCGCGGTGGCGGCGACCTGCGCCGGGTCGACGGCCGGCCGGCTGGTGGGCGCGGCCACCCGGAGCTCCACGGGCGCGGCGGCTCCGGTGCTGCCGCAGCCGGCGAGCAGCGGCGCGGCGAGCGCGGCCGCGAGGAGCGGCGCCGCCGGGCGGCGGGCGGTACGACGGGTTGCGGTGCTGCGGTTCGTCATGGCCCTTCGACGCGCCGCCCCGCCACCCGGTTCCGCCCGCCCCGGCTCGGTCCCGGAGCGCCCCGAGCTCCAGCGGCTCGTCCCGGGACTCGACCCGCTCCACGGGCCGGGTCCGTCACACCTCGACGAGCAGTTCCTTGAGTCCGCGGATCACGTAGCCCGGGTTCCACTCGGGCTCGCGGACCAGCCGCAGGCCCGGGGCCCGGCGCAGCAGGGTGCCGTAGGACTCGGCGAGCTCCAGTCTGGCAAGCGGGGCGCCGAGGCAGAAGTGGATTCCGGCGCCGAAGGTGATGTGCGGGTTGTCGGTGCGGCCGAGGTCGAGGCGGTCCGGGTCGGCGAAGCGCTCGGGGTCGCGGTTGGCGGAGCCGAAGAGCAGGGCGATCTCGGCGCCGCGCGGGATGGTGACGCCGCGGACCTCGATGTCCTCCAGCACCCAGCGCTCGAACATCTGCAGCGGGGTGTCCCAGCGCATCAGTTCCTCGACGGCGGTCGGCAGCAGCTCGTCCACCGAGCCGCGCAGCCGGGCGAGTTCCCCGGGGTTGCGGAACAGTGCCCACCAGCCGTTGCCGGTGGTGTTGACGGTCGCCTCGTGGCCGGCGTTGAGCAGCAGCACGCAGGTGGAGATCATCTCCTGCTCGCTGAGCGCGTCGGAGCCCTCCTGGGCCTGGATCAGCGCGCTGATCAGGTCCGTTCCGGGGTTCGTCCGGCGCTCGCGGATCAGGGTGCGCAGGTAGTCGGAGAACTCGACGCTCGCGGTGACGGCCCGGCGGGCGGCCTCCTCGGTCGGGTTGAGCTCGAACATCCCGGTGATGTCGGCGGACCACGGCCGGAGCAGGTGCCGGTCGCTCTCCGGCACGCCCAGCATCTCGGCGATCACGGCGACGGGCAGCGGCTCGGCGACGGTGGCGATCAGGTCGCCGCCGCCGGCCGCGAGCAGTTCGTCGACCAGTTCTCCGGCCAGCCGCTGCACGGTGGGGCGCAGGCCCTCGACCATGCGCGGGGTGAAGGCCTTGGAGACGAGCCGGCGCAGCCGGGTGTGGTCCGGCCCTTCGAGGTCCAGCAGCCCGTGGTCGTTCAGGGTGTGGAAGGGCTCGTGCGCCGGGTCGGGCTCGGGGCGGCCGAACTCGGCGTGGCTGAAGCGGTGGGTGTAGGTGCGGCCGAGCCGGCGGTCGCGGAGCAGGGCGCTGACGTCCTCGTGGCGGGAGACGAGCCACTGGTTCGTCGGTTCGAAGTACGTCACCGGCGCGTGCTCGCGCAGTTCGGCGTACGCGTCGTACGGGTGGGCCACGAACGCCGCCGACCAGGGGTCGAACTTCGCCGTCGTCGTCATCGGTCGATCACTCCTGGCCAGAGGGGGGAAGCCGGAAGGATCATCGTACGCACGCGGTACATCCGCGAACATGACCCTTCCGGCACCCGCTCAGGCCCCTTCCCGGACAAGTCGGCGCACGAGCCGGGGCAGTGCCAGGGAGATCGGCTCCCGGACGACCTCGGCCGCCGCCTCGTCGTACGGCGTGGGCTCGCCGTTCACGATGATCAGCTTCGCCCCGGACTTCACCGCGTTGTACGGCAGCGCCGCCACCGGGAACACCTGGAGGCTGGTGCCGACCGCGACGAACACGTCGCAGGCCCGGGTGATCGCGTCCGCCTGGCCGAGCACCTCCTGATCCAGGTTCTCGCCGAACATCACGATGTGCGGCTTGAGGATCCCCCCGCAGGCCCGGCAGTCCGGGTCCGGCTCCCCCGCCCCGACCCGCGCCAGCGCCTCCGCCATCGGGCCGACCGCCCCGCAGCCCAGGCACCGCGTCTCCCGGAGGTTGCCGTGCAGTTCGAGCACCTTGCGGCCGGGCAGCCCGGACTTCTGGTGCAGCCCGTCGATGTTCTGGGTGAGTACCCGCAGCGGCAGGCCGGAACGGTCCAGGTCGACCAGCGCGCGGTGCCCGGCGTTCGGCTCGGCGGCCGCCGCCCCCGTCTCCAGCCGCATCCGCCAGGCCCGCCGGCGCACCTCGGGGTCGTCCCGGTACGGCCCGATGGTGACCAGCTCCTCGGCCGACGGATCCTTCTGCCACAGGCCCTGCGGGCCGCGGTAGTCGGGGATGCCGGAGTCCGTCGAGATGCCCGCGCCGGTGAGCACGGCGATCAGGGGGCGCTTCGCGTTCATACCCGGACGGTACGGTCGGCCACCCGCCCGGGGCCACCGATAATCCGGCCGGGGCGCGTTTCCGGCCGGACCGCCCGCTTCGAGTCAGGGCCCGCCCGCCGGGCCCGGGCCCACGGGTCAGGCCAGGGCGGCCCGCGGCGCGGCGGCCGGTCGGGCCAGCGGGGCGAGCGCGAGCAGGTAGCAGGCGGCGGCGAGCGGGATCAGGGCCAGGTCGGTGCCCGCGGCCAGGGTGCCGAGCAGCGCCAGCACCGGGCTCCACCAGCGCAGCGTCCGGGTGCGGCCCGCGGCGGCCGCGGTCAGCAGCGCCAGCAGGCCGACGTAGAAGAGCAGCGGGCCGATCTGGTAGACGACCGGCAGGACGCCGGGGACGTCCTGCACCCGGTCGAACAGCCGCGACTGCTCGGCCTTGTCCGCCGCCGTCAGGCCGACGACCAGGTCGATGCCGATCTGTGCCAGCGAGCAGAGCAGCCCCGCGAAGGCCGCCCCCAGCGCCGCCCCGGCCGCGGTCCGCCCGGCCGTGCCGCGCGGGGCGAGCCGTCGGTGCAGCGCCAGGAGGACGGGGACGAACAGCAGCAGGCCGAGGAACATCGCGGTGTGGCCGGCGGTCCAGCCGGGGCCCGGCGCGCGGGAGCCCGGCACCAGGCGGATGCCTCCGTAGAGGGCCATCAGGGCGGGGGCGCCGACGACCGCGTAGGGGACGAGGCGGGTGGTTCCGGCACGCGGGGCGGCGTTCATCCGATGCTCCAGTGGTGTGGTCCGTTCGTTCCGACACCGCAGAGCCTGGCCGCCCGGCCCCTCGTCCCGGATCGCCCGCACCGGTGAACTCCCCGCCTCCCCCGCGCGGGGGAGCCCGTCAGGACTCCCCCGCCACCACCGCCCCGGCCTCGTACGCGAACACCACCGCGTGCACCCGGTCCCGCAGCCCGAGCTTGCTCAGCACATTGCTGACGTGCGTCTTCACGGTGTGCTCGCTGACCACCAGCTCGGCCGCGATCTCGGCGTTGGACAGCCCCCGGGCGATCAGCCGCAGCGTCTCCTGCTCGCGCAGGGTCAGCTGCTCCAGCAGCCGGGACGGCGGCCGCACCGCCCGCTCCGGCGCCCCCGGCCGACGGGCCGCGAACTCCCCGATCAGGCGCCTGGTCACCGACGGAGCGAGCAGCGCCTCCCCCGAGGCGACCATCCGCACCCCGTGCGCCAGGTCGTCCCGCCGGACGTCCTTGAGCAGGAAGCCACTGGCGCCCGCGTACAGCGCGTCGAAGACGTAGTCGTCGACGTCGAAGGTGGTCAGCATGATCACCTTGGTGGACGGGAACTCGGCGCACACCCGGCGGGCCGCCTCCAGCCCGTCCATCACCGGCATCCGGACGTCCAGCAGCAGCACGTCCGGGCCGTGCGCGCGCACCGCCTCGACCGCCTCGGCGCCGTCCCGGGCCTCGGCCACCACCTCGATGTCGGGCTGCGCGTCCAGGATCATCCCGAACCCGGCCCGCACCAGCTCCTGGTCGTCCGCGACGACCACCCGGATCGGTGTCATCCGTCCTCCCTCTCCGTCCTTGTGCCCGCGCCCGACGGCAGCCGGGCGCTGACCACGAATCCCCGGCCCTCCGGCCCCGGCCCGGCCTCGGCCCGCCCCCCGCAGGCCGCCGCCCGCTCCCGGATGCCCACCAGCCCGCGGCCGCCGGACCAGCCGGCCACCGTACGGCCGACCGGCGCCGGCACCCCGCGGCCGTTGTCCGAGACCACGACCTCCAGCACCTCCCCGACCCGCCGGACCCGCACCACCGCGCGGGACGCCCCGGCGTGCTTGACCGTGTTGGTCAGCGCCTCCTGCACGATCCGGTACGCCGCCGCCGCCACGTCGGCCGGCACGGGGTCCTTCTCCTCCGGGAGCTCCAGCTCCACCCGCAGCCCCGCCGCGCGCACCCGCTCGGCCACCCCGGCCAGCTCGGCCAGCCGGGGCTGCGGGGCCAGCTCCCGGCCGGCCTCCGGGTCCTTCAGCACCCCGAGCACCCGCCGCAGCTGGACCATGGCGTCCCGGCCGGTGTCGGCGATGGTGTCGAACGCCCGGACCGCCCGGTCCGGGTCGCCGTGCACCACCACCGGCCCGGCCTCCGCCTGGATCACCATCAGCGAGACGGCGTGCGCCAGGATGTCGTGCATCTCCCGGGCGATCCGGGCCCGTTCCTCCACCACCGCCCGCGCCGCGTCGCTCGCGGCCCGCTCCCCGGCCTCCCGGGCCCGCTCCGCCTGGACCAGGGCGAGCTGCCGCTGGGCGCGCACCAGGGCGCCGAAGACGAAGGAGCCGGCCGAGGTGAGCGCGCTGAACAGCGCGCCGTCCGGCGAACGGGTGCCGATCACGTTGCTGACCAGCACGGCCGCCAGCACCGGCCAGCGCTGCCAGTCGGGGAAGCGCTCCGCCACGGTGTACATCGCGATCACCGCGTACAGCGGCACCTGCGGGTTCGCCGAGTGCGCGAGCACCGTCACCAGCACCGCGGGCAGGCTGCCCACGATCAGGAGCGGCAGCCCGATCCGGCGCCGCCAGGGCAGGAACAGCGCGGTGGACACCGCCAGCAGGTAGACCCACCAGGGCCACGCCGTCCGGTCGTTGTAGACCGACCAGACCGACACCGCCGCCGAGCAGAGTGCCAGGAAGGTGTCCAGCACGTACGGGCTCAGCCCCTCCGCCCGTTCCCGCCAGCGCGCCGAGACCTCCACCGTCGCCCCTCCCCCGTACCCGGGGACCCCGACCCCGCGGAGAAGATCATGCCCTACCGGCAGTGCCTCCGGAACGCCCTCGTCAGGCACCGCTGACCGTCACGCCGCCGGTGTCCGCCCGCGCGGTGATCCGGTGCTCCGCACCCGGCGTCGAGGGGACGCCCACCTCCACCCCGCCGGTCGAGGCCCGGGCGTCCACCGTGTACGCCTCCCCGGCCGGCACCCGCAGCCGCACCCCGCCGTTCGTGGTGCTCGCCTCCACCGTCGACGGCGCCACGGCGAAACCGGCCCGCACCCCGCCGTTCACCGAGGAGAGCCGGACCCGCGGGGACCGCAGCCCGTCGGCCTCGACCCCGCCGTTGGTCACCTCGGCCTCCGTCTCGCCGGCCAGCCCGGACAGCCTCACGCCGCCGTTGCCCGCCTTGACCCGCACCTTCGTCCCGGCCGGCACCTGCACGGTGTAGCCCACGCCGCAGTGGCGGCAGTCGTACGTCAGCGTCAGCACGCCGTCCACCACCCGGTGGGTGCTCTTCGGGACGTCCCCGGAGTAGTTCTGCTTCTCGACCACGTGCACGCCGTCGCCGCCGCCGTTCACCACCACACCGCCGTCGATCCCCTCGACGACGAGCTCCCGGACCGGCTCCGCCACCCCGTAGCTCAGCGTCAGGTGCTCGTCCTCGCCTCCGAACGGCAGGCACCCCTGCATCCCCAGCACGACCGCCGCCGTGATCGCCGCCGCGCCCAGCACCCGCTTCATCCCCGGCCCCTTCGAAGGTCCTCGTCCGACACCGAGAACCCTTCCCCGGACGCCGCCCCCGCCGCCTCCCCCTCCGGAGCGGTTCCCGCCCCTCCCCCGCACGACGGAGCCGGCCGGCCCGGGAACGCCGAAGGGCCCGGAGGCTTGATGCCTCCGGGCCCTTCGTCTGAGTAGCGGGGACAGGATTTGAACCTGCGACCTCTGGGTTATGAGCCCAGCGAGCTACCGAGCTGCTCCACCCCGCGTCGGTGAACACGAGCTTACGCGACTCCGGCCGAAATACCTAACCGGTTTCCCGACCGGCACCCGCCGACCCCGCCGCCGACCAAACCGGCGGCCCGGGGACGCCGCAGGGCGGCCACCCCGAAGGGTGACCGCCCTGCGATCGATGACCTGGGTCCCTCCTGCCCGATGACGGGCGAGGAGGGAGACTCAGCCCGTGTACGGGCCGTAGTCGTAGTCGTCCAGCGGGACCGCCTGGCCGGAGCCGGCGCCGAAGGGCGACAGGTCGTAGTCGTCGTAGCCGACGGCCGAGTACATCGCGGCCTTGGCCTCCTCGGTCGGCTCGACCCGGATGTTGCGGTAGCGGGGCAGACCCGTACCGGCCGGGATGAGCTTACCCAGGATGACGTTCTCCTTGAGGCCCAGCAGCGGGTCCGACTTGGCGTGGATCGCCGCGTCGGTGAGGACCCGGGTCGTCTCCTGGAAGGAGGCGGCCGACAGCCAGGACTCGGTGGCCAGCGAGGCCTTGGTGATACCCATCAGCTGCGGACGGCCGGAGGCGGGGTGACCGCCCTCGGCGACGACGCGGCGGTTCTCCTGCTCGAAGCGACCGCGCTCGACCAGCTCGCCGGGCAGCAGCTCGGCGTCGCCCGACTCGATGATCGTCACGCGGCGGAGCATCTGCCGGATGATGATCTCGATGTGCTTGTCGTGGATCGACACACCCTGCGAGTTGTAGACCTTCTGGACCTCGGCGACCAGGTGGACCTGGACGGCACGCTGGCCCATGATGCGCAGGACGTCGTGCGGGTTGGTGGCACCCATGGTCAGCTTCTGGCCGACCTCGACCGCCTCGCCCTCGCTGACGAGCAGCTTCACGCGCTTGGAGACCGGGTAGGCGATCTCGTCGCTGCCGTCGTCCGGCGTGATGACCAGCTTGCGGGTCTTCTCGGTGTCCTCGATCCGGACCCGGCCGGCGGCCTCGGAGATCGGGGCCACACCCTTCGGGGTACGGGCCTCGAAGAGCTCGACGACACGGGGCAGACCCTGGGTGATGTCGTCACCGGCCACACCACCGGTGTGGAAGGTACGCATGGTCAGCTGGGTACCGGGCTCACCGATGGACTGGGCGGCGATGATGCCGACCGCCTCGCCGATGTCGACCAGCTTGCCGGTGGCCAGCGAGCGCCCGTAGCACATGGCACAGGTGCCGACGGCCGACTCACAGGTCAGGATCGAGCGGGTCTTGACCTCGCCGATGCCGTGGCGGATCAGCTCGTCGATCAGGACGTCGCCGAGGTCGGTGTTGGCGGTGGCGAGGAGCTTGCCGTCCACCGTGATGTCCTCGGCCAGCATGCGGGCGTAGACGCTGGTCTCGACGTCGTCGGCCTTGCGCAGCACGCCGTCCGCACCCACGGAGCCGATCGCCAGCTTCAGGCCGCGCTCGGTGCCGCAGTCCTCCTCGCGGATGATGACGTCCTGGGAGACGTCGACCAGACGACGGGTGAGGTAACCGGAGTCGGCGGTACGGAGGGCGGTGTCGGCCAGACCCTTACGGGCACCGTGGGTGGAGATGAAGTACTCCAGCACGGACAGACCCTCACGGAACGACGCCTTGATGGGTCGCGGGATGGTCTCGTTCTTGGCGTTCGACACCAGACCACGCATACCGGCGATCTGGCGCATCTGCATCATGTTTCCGCGAGCACCCGAGTCGACCATCATGAAGATGGGGTTCGTCTTCGGGAAGTTCACGTTCATGGCCTCGGCGACCTCGTTGGTCGCCTGGGTCCAGATGCCGATGAGCTCCTGCTTGCGCTCGTCGTTGGTGATCAGGCCGCGCTCGTACTGACGCTGGACCTTCTCCGCCTTCGCCTCGTAGCCCTCCAGGATCTGGGGCTTGCTCGGCGGGACGACGACGTCCGAGATCGAGACGGTGACACCCGAGCGGGTCGACCAGTGGAAGCCGGCCGCCTTCAGGTTGTCCAGGGTCGCCGCGACGACGACCTTGGGGTAGCGCTCCGCCAGGTCGTTGACGATCGCGGAGAGCTGCTTCTTGCCCACCTCGTAGTCGACGAACGGGTAGTCCTCGGGCAGCAGCTCGTTGAAGAGCGCGCGGCCCAGGGTGGTGCTCAGGCGGAAGGGCTCGCCGTCGTACCAGGACGACTGGCCCTCCTCGTCCACCGGGGCGGTCCAGCCGCGCGGCGGGACGGTGCCGGCCGGCAGGCGCAGCTCGATCGGGGCCTGGACGTCCAGGTCGCGGGCGTCGAAGGCCATGATCGCCTCGGCGGTCGACGAGAAGGTGCGGCCGGCGCCCTTCACGTTCTCGCGGTCCGAGGTCAGGAAGAACAGACCGAGCACCATGTCCTGGGTCGGCATGGTGACGGGGCGACCGTCGGCCGGCTTCAGGATGTTGTTCGAGGACAGCATCAGGATGCGGGCCTCGGCCTGCGCCTCCGCGGAGAGCGGCAGGTGGACGGCCATCTGGTCACCGTCGAAGTCCGCGTTGAACGCGGTGCAGACGAGCGGGTGGATCTGGATGGCCTTGCCCTCGACCAGCTGCGGCTCGAAGGCCTGGATGCCGAGGCGGTGCAGGGTGGGCGCACGGTTCAGCAGGACCGGGTGCTCGGCGATGACCTCTTCGAGGACGTCCCACACGACCGGACGGGCGCGCTCGACCATGCGCTTGGCCGACTTGATGTTCTGCGCGTGGTTCAGGTCGACCAGGCGCTTCATCACGAACGGCTTGAAGAGCTCCAGCGCCATGGCCTTCGGCAGACCGCACTGGTGCAGCTTGAGCTGCGGGCCGACGACGATGACCGAACGGGCCGAGTAGTCGACTCGCTTGCCGAGCAGGTTCTGACGGAAACGACCCTGCTTGCCCTTCAGCATGTCGCTGAGGGACTTCAGCGGGCGGTTGCCCGGGCCGGTGACCGGACGGCCGCGGCGGCCGTTGTCGAACAGCGCGTCGACGGCCTCCTGGAGCATGCGCTTCTCGTTGTTCACGATGATCTCGGGGGCACCGAGGTCGAGCAGGCGCTTCAGGCGGTTGTTGCGGTTGATCACGCGGCGGTACAGGTCGTTCAGGTCGGAGGTCGCGAAGCGGCCACCGTCCAGCTGCACCATCGGACGCAGGTCCGGCGGGATGACCGGGACGCAGTCCAGCACCATGCCGTTGGGCTTGTTGGTGGTCTGCAGGAACGCGGAGACGACCTTGAGGCGCTTGAGCGCACGGGTCTTCTTCTGGCCCTTGCCGGTGCGGATGATCTCGCGCAGGCGCTCGGACTCCTCCGCCAGGTCGAAGGTCTCCAGGCGGTCCTTGAGGGCCGCGGCGCCCATCGAGCCGGAGAAGTAGGTGCCGAAGCGGTCGCGCAGCTCGCGGTAGAGCAGCTCGTCGCCCTCGAGGTCCTGGACCTTGAGGTTCTTGAAGCGGGCCCACACCTCGTCGAGGCGGTCGAGCTCGCGCTGCGCGCGGTCGCGCAGCTGCTTCATCTCGCGCTCGGCGCCCTCGCGCACCTTGCGGCGCACGTCGGCCTTGGCGCCCTCGGCCTCCAGCTCGGCCAGGTCGGTCTCGGCCTTCTTGGCGCGGGCTTCGAGGTCGGAGTCGCGGCGGTTCTCGATCTGCTGGCGCTCGACCGAGACGTGCGCCTCCAGGGACGGCAGGTCGCGCTGGCGGCGCTCGTCGTCGACCCAGGTGATCATGTAGGCGGCGAAGTAGATGACCTTCTCGAGGTCCTTCGGCGCCAGGTCGAGCAGGTAGCCCAGACGCGACGGCACGCCCTTGAAGTACCAGATGTGGGTGACCGGGGCGGCCAGCTCGATGTGGCCCATCCGCTCGCGGCGCACCTTGGCGCGGGTCACCTCGACGCCGCAGCGCTCGCAGATGATGCCCTTGAAGCGGACGCGCTTGTACTTACCGCAGTAGCACTCCCAGTCCCGGGTGGGGCCGAAGATCTTCTCGCAGAAGAGTCCGTCCTTTTCGGGCTTCAGGGTGCGGTAGTTGATGGTCTCCGGCTTCTTGACCTCGCCGTGCGACCACTGGCGGATGTCGTCGGCGGTGGCCAGGCCGATGCGGAGCTCGTCGAAGAAGTTGACGTCAAGCACTGGTCGTCAAGCCCTCTTTCGTAAGTCGAGAGTCGTTCATGTGGTCTGAGGGGGGCCTGGGGGCGGGCCGGCCGCTGCTGCGGCCGGCCCAACCTCCGTCAGACCTCTTCGACGCTGCTGGGCTCGCGCCGGGACAGGTCGATGCCGAGCTCCTCGGCGGCGCGGAACACGTCCTCGTCGGAGTCCCGCATCTCGATGGACTGGCCGTCCGAGGACAGCACCTCCACGTTGAGGCAGAGCGACTGCATTTCCTTGATGAGGACCTTGAAGGACTCGGGAATGCCGGGCTCGGGGATGTTCTCGCCCTTGACGATGGCCTCGTAGACCTTGACTCGGCCGAGGACGTCGTCGGACTTGATGGTGAGCAGCTCCTGGAGCGCGTAGGCCGCGCCGTACGCCTCGAGGGCCCACACCTCCATCTCACCGAAGCGCTGGCCACCGAACTGCGCCTTACCACCGAGCGGCTGCTGGGTGATCATCGAGTACGGACCGGTCGAGCGGGCGTGCAGCTTGTCGTCGACCAGGTGGTGCAGCTTGAGGATGTACATGTAGCCGACCGAGACCGGCATCGGGAACGGCTCGCCGGAGCGGCCGTCGAACAGCCGGGCCTTGCCGGTGGAGTTCACCAGGCGCTCACCGTCACGGGTGAGGGTGGTGTTGTCCAGCAGGCCGGTGATCTCGTCCTCGCGGGCGCCGTCGAATACCGGGGTGGCGAGGTTGGTGCCGCCCTGGACGGTGTCGGCGCCGATCGCCTGGAGGCGCTGGGCCCACTCGTCGGCGAGGCCGGAGACGTCCCAGCCCTGCTTGGCGAGCCACCCGAGGTGGATCTCCAGGACCTGTCCCGGGTTCATTCGGGACGGGACACCCAGCGGGTTGAGGATGATGTCGACCGGGGTGCCGTCCTCCAGGAACGGCATGTCCTCGACCGGCAGGATCTTCGAGATGACGCCCTTGTTGCCGTGACGGCCGGCGAGCTTGTCACCGTTGGTGATCTTGCGCTTCTGGGCCACGTAGACGCGGACCAGCTGGTTGACGCCCGGGGGCAGCTCGTCGCCCTCTTCGCGGTCGAAGACGCGGACGCCGATGACCTTGCCGGACTCACCGTGCGGCACCTTCAGCGAGGTGTCGCGGACCTCACGGGCCTTCTCGCCGAAGATCGCGCGCAGCAGGCGCTCCTCGGGGGTCAGCTCGGTCTCGCCCTTCGGGGTGACCTTGCCGACCAGGATGTCGCCGGTGACGACATCGGCGCCGATGCGGATGATGCCGCGCTCGTCGAGGTCGGCCAGGACCTCCTCGGAGACGTTCGGGATGTCCCGGGTGATCTCCTCGGGGCCGAGCTTGGTGTCACGGGCGTCGACCTCGTGCTCCTCGATGTGGATCGAGGAGAGGACGTCGTCCTGCACGAGGCGCTGCGACAGGATGATCGCGTCCTCGTAGTTGTGACCCTCCCACGACATGAACGCCACGAGCAGGTTCTTGCCGAGGGCCATCTCGCCCTCGTCGGTGCACGGGCCGTCGGCCAGCACCTGGTTGACCTCGACCCGGGAGCCCTCGTCCACGAGCACCTTCTGGTTGAAGGCGGTGCCCTGGTTGGAGCGGGTGAACTTGGCGGCGCGGTACGTGGTGTACGTGCCGTCGTCGTTGGCCACGGTGACGTAGTCGGCCGAGACCTCCTGGACGACACCGGCCTTCTCGGCGGTGATGACGTCCGCGGCGTCGACGGCGCAGCGGTACTCCATGCCGGTACCGACCAGCGGAGCCTCGCTCTTCAGCAGCGGCACCGCCTGGCGCATCATGTTCGAGCCCATGAGCGCGCGGTTGGCGTCGTCGTGCTCGAGGAACGGGATCATGGCGGTCGCGACCGACACCATCTGGCGCGGCGAGACGTCCATGTAGTCGATCTCGGTGCCCGGGATGTAGTCGATCTCGCCGCCGCGGCGGCGGACCAGGACACGCGGCTCGGCGAAGTGCAGGTCCGCGGTCAGCGGCGCGTTCGCCTGGGCGATGACGTAGCGGTCCTCCTCGTCGGCGGTGAGGTAGTCCACCTTCTCGGTGACCACACCGTCGACGACCTTGCGGTACGGCGTCTCGATGAAGCCGAACGCGTTGACCCGGCCGTACGAGGCCAGCGAGCCGATCAGACCGATGTTCGGGCCTTCGGGGGTCTCGATCGGACACATGCGGCCGTAGTGCGAGGGGTGCACGTCACGGACCTCGAAGCCGGCCCGCTCACGGGACAGACCACCGGGGCCCAGCGCGGACAGACGGCGCTTGTGGGTCAGGCCCGACAGCGGGTTCGTCTGGTCCATGAACTGCGACAGCTGGCTGGTGCCGAAGAACTCCTTGATGGAGGCGACGACCGGCCGGATGTTGATCAGGGTCTGCGGCGTGATCGCCTCGACGTCCTGGGTGGTCATGCGCTCGCGCACGACGCGCTCCATGCGGGCGAGACCCGTACGGACCTGGTTCTGGATGAGCTCGCCGACGTTGCGCAGGCGACGGTTGCCGAAGTGGTCGATGTCGTCGACCTCGACCACGATGTCGCGGCCCTCGTCGTCACGCCACTCGGTCTCGCCCGCGTGCAGCTTCACCAGGTACTTGATCGCACCGATGATGTCGGGCTCGGTGAGCACGCCGGAGTCCAGCGACTCGGCGTTGCCCAGCTTGCGGTTGACCTTGTAACGGCCGACCTTGGCGAGGTCGTAGCGCTTCGGGTTGAAGTAGAGGTTCTCCAGAAGCGTCTGCGCGGCCTCGCGCGTGGGCGGCTCGCCCGGGCGCAGCTTGCGGTAGATGTCCAGCAGCGCGTCGTCCTGGCCCTGGGTGTGGTCCTTCTCCAGGGTGGCGCGCATCGACTCGTACTCGCCGAACTCCTCGAGAATCATCTCGTTGGTCCAGCCGAGCGCCTTGAGCAGCACGGTGACGGACTGCTTGCGCTTGCGGTCGATGCGGACGCCGACCATGTCGCGCTTGTCGATCTCCATCTCCAGCCAGGCACCACGCGAGGGGATGACCTTGCAGGAGTAGATGTCCTTGTCGGACACCTTGTCCAGGGTGGAGTCGAAGTACACACCCGGGGAGCGGACCAGCTGCGAGACGACGACACGCTCGGTGCCGTTGATCACGAACGTGCCCTTGTGGGTCATGAGCGGGAAGTCGCCCATGAAGACCGTCTGAGACTTGATCTCACCGGTCTCGTTGTTGGTGAACTCGGCCGTGACGAAGAGCGGGGCCGCGAACGTGAAGTCGCGGTCCTTGCACTCGTCAATGGAGTTCTTCGGCGGCTCGAAACGGTGGTCGCGGAAGGTCAGCGACATCGACCCGCTGAAGTCCTCGATCGGGGAGATCTCCTCGAAGATCTCCTCCAGACCGGACTTCGTGGGGACGTCCTGACCACTCTCCAGGGCCGCCTCGACCCGGGCCTTCCAGGCCGCGTTGCCGAGCAGCCAGTCAAAGCTCTCGGTCTGCAGGGCCAGGAGGTTGGGGACCTCGAGGGGCTCCTTGATCTTCGCGAAGGAGACGCGGAGCGGGGCGGTGGATGCGGCGGAATTGTTCGAGGCGTTGCGCGGCGCGGCCAAGAGGGGGGTCCTTCCGAGGGCTCGGAGCTCACTACGCGCGTACCAGCCGGGCCTGCTTGGGCTTGGTGCCGCCTCCCTCGCCGCTGGCCTCTGCCAGGGTCGAAACCCGAGGTCAGAGCCGCTTTGCGGAGGCGGTGCCAGACCCCTTCAGGGCAACGCAAACTCCGGGCGACGAGTCACGGAGCAGCTAACAGGCAGCGCAAAGGGACAGTGTAGCCAAAGGCGACACTGCTGTCCAGCTCTGATTCGGAGACCGAATCGGAGACTCCTCCCGGTAGCCGGCGAGCGCGGGCGCCCACCGGGTACTGCTCTAACTCACGTGGAGTCATTTCCCGCCGGAGCCACTGGTTATGCATCCAGTAGCGGACCAACCGGGCGGACTCGCGCCTTGAGAATCGCGCGCCGCGCCGGGTTCGTCAAGGGCCCGCCGGCGGCGCGGGCCTCGACCGGTCTATCGGTCCGGACCCCCTCGGCGTTACAGAAGCCGTGGTGGGGCCGCCCTCGACGACGTTGATCACCATACCCCCCGGCACCGACGGTGCCGAGTGGGCCGTCGGCCACACCGCGGGCCGATCCGGCCGGTCGGGGGAGCCCGGGCCCGGCGGGGCTCGGCCCGGCCCGGCGGGCCCCCGTTCCGGCCCGGAAACGCGAAAAAGCCGGGCCGACCACCCGCAAGGGTGATCGGCCCGGCCGCACGCCCCCTCAGAGGGGGCGCAAGATCACTTGACGGTGACCTTGGCGCCGGCGCCCTCGAGGGCAGCCTTGGCCTTCTCGGCAACGTCCTTGGCAACCTTCTCCAGGACCTTGGCACCAGCGGTGTCAACGAGGTCCTTGGCCTCCTTCAGGCCGAGGGAGGTCAGGGTGCGCACCTCCTTGATGACCTGGATCTTCTTGTCGCCGGCGGCCTCGAGGATGACGTCGAACTCGTCCTGCTCCTCAGCGGCCTCGGCGGCCGGGCCGGCAACGCCGGCGGCGGCAACGGCGACCGGGGCGGCGGCGGTGACGTCGAACTTCTCCTCGAAGGCCTTCACGAAGGCGGCCAGCTCGATGAGGGTGAGCTCCTCGAACTGCGCGAGCAGCTCGTCCTGGGACAGCTTCGCCATGATGGCGTCCTTCCACTAAATCGGCAGGTTGGTGCCGGATGTACGGGTGGGGCGGGCGTACGGGCCCGCAGCGAGGCGTGAGCCTGCCGAATTACTCGGCGGCAGCGTCCTCGGCGGCGGGAGCCGGCGTACCGGCACCGCCCTGCTCGACCTTGTCGCGCAGCGCGTCCACAGTGCGGACGAGCTTCGACGGCAGGGCCTGGAAGAGCGCGGCAGCCTGGGACTGCTTGGCCTTCAGGGCACCCGCCAGCTTGGCGAGCAGCACCTCGCGGGACTCGAGGTCCGCGAGCTTCTTGATCTCATCGGCGGACAGCGCCTTGCCGTCAAGGACACCGCCCTTGATGATGAGAGCGGGGTTCTCCTTGGCGAAGTCACGCAGAGCCTTCGCCGACTCCACCGGGTCACCGGTGACGAAGGCGACAGCCGTCGGACCGTTGAACAGGTCGTCGAGCTCCGTGATCCCGACCTCATTGGCCGCGATCTTGGTCAGCGTGTTCTTCACCACGGCGTACTCGGCGTTGTCGCCGAGCGAGCGACGCAGGGTCTTGACCTGCTTCACCGAGAGACCGCGGTACTCGGTCAGCAGCGCCGCGGAGGAGCCGCGGAACTTGTCCGTGATCTCGGCGACGGCAGCAGCCTTGTCGGGCCTGGCCATAGGCTTACGCCTCCTTCCGTGATGTCGAAGTCGGGCCGACCGCGAAAGTCGACCTGGGTCGCCGTGGACCGACCGGACGGAAGGAAAGCTCCTGCAAATGCAATGAGCCCCGGTGCGCAGGGGCACGGGGCTCGGAACGACCTCGACGGGCGGCCGCGCGGACGCGGTACCCGGAAGTCGAAGCTCCAGACACACCTGCGCGGGCTGCCTGCGACGAAGCGCAGATCCTTCGGCCACCTGCTCCCTGACGGGGGCGTGGTGACAACCAGCGGTCTTTGGCTTCGGCCAGATTAGCCGGATCCGTTCACGAGGTGCAAATCGCCCTCGGGCGGAGCAACCGACGGGGCCCGGTGGCGGCCCCGGAGCGGCCGTCCTCGCGGCCGCCGCGGCCGCCGTCGGCACGGCTCAGCGGGCCAGCGGGGAGACCGTCCGGACGCCGGTGTCCGCGGTGTCCGCCTCGGCCGGCGCCTGCGCGGAGAGCAGTGCCCCGGCGAGGTCGGTGTAGAGCACCGTGTCGTCCGCCCGGCCGCTGTCCCCGCTGCCGGTGCGCTGCAGCCGGACCAGCTGGTCCTTGTCGTTCAGCCAGAGGTCGACGGTCAGCGCGGCCGAGCCGCCGGGCGACAGCGCGGCCCGCAGGCCGTCCCGGCGGGACTGGGTCAGCTGGGTCTGGGCCGCCGCGTACTTCTCGGCGGTGGTGGTGACCCGGTAGTGCTCGGTGGTCGCGTCCTCGAACTTCTCCTCGCCGACGAAGACCGGGTCCGCCCCCTCGGCGGTGGCCGCGGTCAGCGCCTCGACCGGGTTCAGCAGGTCGATCAGCCCGGCGTACGGGATCTCCTTGTGGCCGTCCGGGTCCGGCGGGACGGTGAAGCGCTCCCAGTGCCTGCCACCGTTGCGGGCCGCGGTGGCGGCGTCCCCGCCCTGGTAGGCGACGGTGTCCACGACGATCAGCTGCTCGGCCTCACCCGGGGTGGAGCGCTTGATCTGCAGCGCGGTCTTGGGCTGCCAGAACAGCGGGCCGGACCCGGCCTCCGCTCCGAGCCGGTAGCTGACCTTGGCCCGGCGGGCGGTCTGCATGGCCAGCTGGGCGGAGAGCAGCACCCCGTGCGGCGAGCGGTCGGTGGGCTTGGCCTGGGCGCTCGGGGAGGCGGTGGAGGGCGGGGCCGCGGTCGGGCTCGGGCTGCCGGACGCCGTGGCCGGCGCGTTCCCGCCCCCGCTGCAGCCACTCAGCCCGCCGGCCAGCAGGACGACGACGGCCACCGCCGCCAACCGCTGCCGTCCCGCCATCGCCCGTTCCCCTCTCGCCCGGCCCCGTCCCGACGGGGCCTCGTTCCCGCCACCTTGCCACCCGTCCCCGGTCGGCCCGGTGGCGGCCCCCCTCGGCCGCCGGATCCACCGGGTCGGCCGAGCGAGGAGCCGGGCACCGGGGGCCGGACGGCTCAGCTGCCGTCGACGGCCTTCTGGAGGTCGGCGACGTCGATGGAGTCCACCGGGGTGGCGGCGATCACCGGGGTCCCGTAGTCCGCGTAGCTGACGGTGACGTTCACCGGGCCGGCCTTGCTCTCGGCCTGCTCGGTCCGCTTGACCACGAGCTTGTCGGCGTCGACCCAGACGTCGACCTGCTCGCTGCTGATGCCGGCCGCGTCCAGGGACGCCTTGAGCCGGTCGGCCTGGGCCTGGGTGATGCCCTGGGTGGCGGCCTTGCCCAGGTCGGCGGTGGTGAGCACGCCGGAGTAGTGGGTGGTGGCCTTGCCGTTC
Source organism: Kitasatospora sp. NPDC002543 (assembly GCF_053594915.1). Taxonomy (NCBI): domain Bacteria; kingdom Bacillati; phylum Actinomycetota; class Actinomycetes; order Kitasatosporales; family Streptomycetaceae; genus Kitasatospora; species Kitasatospora sp. NPDC002543. Next base: position 18,319 of record NZ_JBSFWR010000041.1, read on the forward strand.
ACCGTCTCCGGACCGACCTCGGCGACCTTGCCGCCGGCGATCAGCGTCCGGACCCCCTGGACCGGGTCCGCGCTCTGCAGCTGGTCGGTCGCGCCGCCGGACGCCTTGGCCATGTCGGCCGTGCTGTAGCGGACCCAGCGCGGGCCGCCGCTCTGCAGCAGCTCCCCGCCGAGGGCCAGGAACGCCGCCTCCTTGGTGTAGAGGTAGTGCGCCTTCGGCCCGCCGGTGATCGGCGTCACGAGCTTGCCCATCGGGGAGCCCGACAGATCCATCGTGAGGTCGGCCTCCAGTCCGTCGGCCCAGGAGACCGCGCCCTGGCCCGTCATGGTGACCGCGTCGCCGACCTTGATCACCTCCTCGACCTTCGCCGACTTGGCCGCGCCGGTCTTCTGGGTCACCTGCTCCAGGAAGACCGCCGGGCTGACCTTCTCCGGCTTCGCGCCGGCGGCCGGGGCGGCGGTCGACGGGGCGGCCGAGCCGGCGGCGGCCGTGGTCGGCGCGGCCGGGGCGGCGCTCTTGTCGTTCTTGTCGCACGCGGTCGCGGTCAGTGCCAGGGCGGCGAGGACGACGGCGACGGCAGTCTTGCGGGTTCCAGCCATGGCTCCCCCTCAAGAGCCGGAAGAACTGACCATCGGTTCTTCTCATGCTCTTCTCATGTTCTTACCGACGGACGGACTCTAACGGATCGTCGGAAGCCCCGCGCACCGGATGTCCCTCCCCCGTCAGCCGCCCGCGGCGGGCGTCGCGTCCGCGGCCCCGGGGGCCGAGACATCGGTCGTGGTCACCGTGGTTCCCGCACTCCCCCGGACCGTCTCGCGCAGCCGCAGCAACTGCATGCCCGGCCCGACCCAGACGTCGTAGCCGATCGCCGTGACCCCGTGCCGGCGGTACCAGTCCAGCGTGGCGGCGCGCCGCGGTGGGCTCAACTCATCGTCCTTGCCGAACAGTTCGGCCACCGGGGCGGAGCCCTGGTAGTGCGCCGCGGTCACCCCGGCCAGCTGCTCGCCGCCGAGCGAGGTGAGCTTGACGCCCTGGGCGACGTCGTACGCCCGGCCGCCCGGGTTGGTGATCAGGGCGGTGGTCCAGCCGCCCGCGAAGCCCTCCGGGTCCGGGCCCGCCCCGGGGTCGACCGACTCGGCGGTGCTCCGCTCCGCGTGCTTGGCCGCGCCGCCCTGGTAGGCCAGGTCGAGCGTGCCGTCCTTCACGGTCAGCCGTCCGCTGCCGAGCTCGTCGGTGACGGTCAGCACGGCCTCGTCCGAGGCACCCCAGACCAGGGAGCCGCTCGCGGTGCGCCGGCCGGCGGGGCCCTCCTGGACCACGTCGATCCGGGCGCTGCCGGAATCGTCCAGTGCCTGCGCGGCCGACAGCACCACCTGCTTGGGCGGCACCGGCGCGGGCCCCCCGGGGGTGGCGGTGGTCGGGGCGGCCAGCAGGCTGCACCCGGTGGTGGTGGCGAGCAGCAGGGCCGCCACGAGAACGGCGGGGCGAGGGGCGGGCGGCACGGCACACTCCGGCGGTCACAGGTTCTCCACGTGATCTGACCGGCAGAGCGTACGACGGTTCGGCCGCCGTTCCCATCGGCCGGTGCCCCGCTCCGGGAAACGACGGCGGGCCCGCACCCCCGGTGAGGGGAGTGCGGGCCCGCCGAACGGACTGCTTCAGAGCGCTGGGGCTCAGACCGCGGCCGGGTCCTCCTCGACGAGGAGGTTGCGGGTGCGGTTCGGGTCCACCAGGATGCCGGGGCCCATGGTGGTCGAGAACGCGGTCTTCTTGATGTAGCGGCCCTTGGCGGCGGACGGCTTGGCGCGGAGCACCTCGTCCAGCGCGGCGGCGTAGTTCTCGACCAGCTGCTCGTCGGTGAAGGAGGCCTTACCGATGATGAAGTGCAGGTTCGAGTGCTTGTCGACGCGGAACTCGATCTTGCCGCCCTTGATGTCGTTGACAGCCTTGGCGACGTCCGGGGTCACGGTGCCGGTCTTCGGGTTCGGCATCAGACCACGGGGACCGAGCACGCGGCCGAGGCGGCCGACCTTGCCCATGAGGTCCGGGGTGGCGACGACGGCGTCGAAGTCCAGCTTGCCCTTCGCGACCTCGTCGATCAGCTCGTCGGCACCGACGATGTCGGCGCCCGCAGCACGCGCGGCCTCGGCACGCTCGCCGGTCGCGAAGACCAGGACCCGAGCGGTCTTACCGGTGCCGTGCGGGAGGATCACGGTGCTGCGGACCATCTGGTCGGCCTTGCGCGGGTCGACGCCCAGACGCATGGCGACCTCAACGGTGCCGTCGAACTTGGTGGTGCTGGTCGCCTTGGCGAGGCGGACGGCCTCGAGGGGGGCGTAAAGGCGCTCGCGGTCGACCTGGGCGTCCGCGGCCTTCAGGGCCTTGCTGCGCTTCATGGCTGCTCCTGAATGGTGATGGGAGTTGTGGTGTCACGGGCCCGCGCAGGCCCTACCACAGGGGACGAGAAGGCTCTCAGCCCTCGACGGTGATGCCCATCGACCGGGCGGTGCCGGCGATGATCTTCTCCGCGGCGTCCAGGTCGTTGGCGTTCAGGTCGGGCATCTTGGTGGTGGCGATCTCGCGGACCTGGGCGCTGGTGAGCTTCGCGACCTTGGTCTTGTGCGGCTCGCTGGAGCCCTTGTCCACACCGGCGGCCTTCAGGATGAGGCGCGCGGCCGGCGGCGTCTTCGTGATGAAGGTGAAGGAACGGTCCTCGTAGACCGTGATCTCCACCGGCACGATCATGCCGCGCTGCGACTCGGTCGCGGCGTTGTAGGCCTTGCAGAACTCCATGATGTTGACGCCGTGCTGACCCAGCGCGGGGCCGACCGGCGGCGCCGGGTTGGCCGCACCGGCGTTGATCTGGAGCTTGATAAGCCCCGTGACCTTCTTCTTCTTGGGAGGCATGTCTCTCCGGGTCCTTCCGAGAGGTGATTGCTGGTGCGTGCGGAACCGGGGCGACACCCGGCCGCCAGCACACACATCGGACCAGGTTAACGCGTCAGCGCCGCTGGACCAAAACGGATTCGGGGCGGAGCCAGTGGCCCCGCCCCGAATCCGAAGACCGTACGAACTAGTTCTTCTGGATCTGGTCGAAGGAGAGCTCGACCGGGGTCTCCCGGCCGAAGATCTCGACCAGGCCCTTGACCTTCTTCGAGTCCGGGTTGATCTCGTTGATGGTCGCCTGGAGGGTCGCGAACGGACCGTCGGTGACGGTGACCGAGTCGCCGACCTCGAAGTCCAGCACCTGGATCTCGCTCGGCTTGACCGGCGACGGCTTGCCGGCCTCCTTGGCGGCGGCGCGCTCGACGTCGGGGGCGAGCATCTTGACGACCTCGTCCAGGGTCAGCGGGTACGGGTCGTAGGCGTTGCCGACGAAGCCGGTGACACCCGGGGTGTTGCGCACGACGCCCCAGGACTCGGGGGTGAGGTCCATGCGCACCAGGACGTAGCCGGGGAGCTTGTTCTGGCGGATGGTCTTGCGGTCGCCGTTCTTGATCTGGACGACCTCCTCCTGCGGCACCTCGGCCTGGAAGATGTACTCCTCGACGTTCAGCGAGACGGCACGCTGCTCGAGGTTCTGCTTCACCCGGTTCTCGTAGCCGGCGTAGGTGTGGATCACGTACCACTCGCCCGGCATGAAGCGCAGGTCCTCGCGGAACTTGGCGACCGGGTCGACCTCCTCGGCCGGCTCCTCGGCGGCGTCCTCGACGGACTCCTCGGCACCGGCGGGCTCCTCGTCGCCCTCCACGTGCAGCGCGGCCTCCTCGGCGGGCTCGCCGGCCTCGGCCTCGTCGTACGCCTCGACCTCGTCCTCGTCGCTGTCCGCGGCGTCCACGATCTGCTCGGCGGACTCGGCGTCGTCAGCCAGCTCGGCCGCGTCCAGCTCGGCGGCGACATCCGCCTCGCGGACGGTCTCGTCGGCGTCGTACAGGGGGGACTCAGACACGGTGGCGGCTTCTTTCCTGGAGATGGTGAAGGTGGCGCGCTCCTCGACCGCCCGGCGTACGGCCGCTCGCGCGGGCGCCAGGTGAGGTCTCGGAGACTTCAACAGTACCGAGTCCACGGTAACCGCGCGTACGTCCGGCGCCGACAGCTCGACCCGGGCCGATGAATCGGCCCGGGTCGGGAGGCTGTTCGCGAGGTGGGACGGCCGGTCAGCCGAAGACCAGGAGGCTCAGCTTGGAGAAGCCGTAGTCCAGGCCTGCCACGAAGGCCATCACGACCACCACGAAGGTGACCACGACGGCGGTGTAGTTGGTGAGCTCGCCGCGGGTCGGCCAGACGACCTTGCGCAGCTCCGCGATGATCTGGCGGTAGAACAGGGCGGCCCGGGCGAAGAGGCCCTTCTTGGCCCGCTTGCCGGACTTCTTCTGCTTGCCGGACTTCTTCTCGCCCTCAGCCGACGTGGTCTCGGCAGCGCCGTCGGCACCCTCGGGGTTGCCGCTCTCAGGCGTTGCGGTGGAGCCCGTGGTCTCCGTCACTCGTCCTCACCTGAATCCGGGTCCTGCCGAACTTCGCCGCGCACCCGGTTGGGCACGACCAGTCGGCTAGCGGTGCTGATCGGTGCCATCTCCGCATCAAGCCCGCTCACTCCTGTGGAGCGAACGGGCTGAAAACGGATCTAGCAGCAGGGCAAGAGGGACTCGAACCCCCAACCGCCGGTTTTGGAGACCGGTGCTCTACCAATTGAGCTATTGCCCTACGGTGCCTCGCGGCTCCGGTGGCGACCAACCTACCGCATCTCCCCCCGCTGTCTGTACAGGCGGTGAAAGCTCCGGTTTTTCTCGGCGGGCCGTCGAGCAGCGAGTGTACGTGGTCGAGGGGCGTTTGGTCGAACGTCTTCTTCCGGACCGGCCGGTCCGACGGCGGATGTCCGGTCCGGACGGACCTTCGCCGACGAACCGGCGGGGCCGCGATCCGGACGGGAACGTACGGATGCCGATACCCCGATGCCCGGTAGGTCCCGGTTCTGCGACGATGCAGGCATGAGCGCTTCCACCCCGCAGCCCGACCAGTCCATCCGCCCCGCCGACCGCCGGGTCTCCGCCCGGATCGGTGCGATCGCCGAGTCCGCGACCCTCGCCGTGGACGCCAAGGCCAAGGCCCTCAAGGCCGCCGGCCGTCCGGTCATCGGCTTCGGCGCCGGCGAGCCCGACTTCCCCACCCCGGACTACATCGTCGAGGCGGCCGTCGAGGCCTGCCGCGACCCGAAGAACCACCGCTACACCCCGGCGGGTGGCCTGCCCGAGCTGAAGGCCGCGATCGCCGCCAAGACGCTGCGCGACTCCGGCTACGAGGTGGACGCCTCCCAGGTGCTGGTCACCAACGGCGGCAAGCAGGCGATCTACGAGGCCTTCGCGGCGATCCTGGACCCGGGCGACGAGGTCATCATCCCGGCCCCGTACTGGACCACCTACCCGGAGTCGGTCCAGCTGGCCGGCGGTGTCCCGGTGGAGGTCGTCTCCGACGAGACCACCGGCTACAAGGTCTCGGTCGAGCAGCTGGAGGCCGCGCGCACCGAGAACACCAAGGTGGTGCTGTTCGTCTCGCCGTCCAACCCGACCGGCGCGGTGTACACCGAGGCCGAGGCCGAGGCGATCGGCCGCTGGGCGCTGGAGCACGGCCTGTGGGTGCTCACCGACGAGATCTACGAGCACCTGGTGTACGGCGACGCCACCTTCACCTCGCTGCCGGCCCTGCTGCCCGAGCTGGCCGACAAGTGCGTCGTGGTCAACGGCGTGGCCAAGACCTACGCGATGACCGGCTGGCGGGTGGGCTGGGTGATCGGCCCCAAGGACGTCATCAAGGCCGCGACCAACCTCCAGTCGCACGCCACCTCGAACGTCTCCAACGTCGCCCAGCGCGCCGCCCTGGCCGCCGTCGCCGGCGACCTGGACGCCGTCGCCGAGATGCGCGAGGCCTTCGACCGCCGCCGCAAGACCATCGTGCGGATGCTCAACGAGATCGAGGGCGTGTTCTGCCCCGAGCCCGAGGGTGCCTTCTACGCCTACCCGTCGGTCAAGGGCCTGCTGGGCAAGGAGATCCGCGGCCGCCGCCCGCAGACCTCCGGCGAGCTGGCCGCCCTGATCCTGGACGAGGCCGAGGTCGCGGTCGTCCCGGGCGAGGCCTTCGGCACCCCCGGCTACCTGCGCCTGTCCTACGCGCTCGGCGACGCCGACCTGGTCGAGGGCGTCAGCCGGGTCCAGAAGCTGCTCGGCGAGGCCCGCGCCTGACGTCTTTCGTCAATCCGACGTTTGGGATTCACCCGACACACCGCCCTCTTTCACCCCTTCGGGGGATGGAAAGAGGGCGGTTCCCGTACGGGGGCCGTATACGGCAGTATCGGTGAATGGAACGCCTGTTGAACCCGCGAGACGTCAGGGGCCTCCCGAAGGCCCACCTGCACCTGCACTTCACCGGCTCGATGCGGCCCGCCACCCTGCTGGAGCTGGCCGACAAGCACGGCGTCCGGCTCCCGGACGCGCTCAGCTCCGGCGAACCGCCCCGGCTGCGGGCGACCGACGAGCGGGGCTGGTTCCGCTTCCAGCGGCTGTACGACACCGCCCGCTCGGTGCTGCGGGACGAGGAGGACATCCGCCGGCTGGTCCTGGAGACCGCCGAGGACGAGCGGCGGGACGGCTCCCGCTGGCTGGAGATCCAGGTCGACCCGACCTCGTACGCGCCCCGGCTGGGCGGACTGATCCCCGCCCTGGAGCTGATCCTGGACGCGGTGGAGCACGCCGCCTCGGCGACCGGGGTGGGCATCCGGGTCCTGGTCGCGGCCAACCGGATGAAGTCCCCGATGGACGCCCGGACGCTGGCCCGGCTGGCCGTCCGCTACGCCGACCGCGGGGTGGTCGGCTTCGGCCTCTCCAACGACGAGCGCCGGGGCCTGGCCCGGGACTTCGACCGGGCCTTCGCGATCGCCCGCAACGGCGGGCTGCTGGCGGCCCCGCACGGCGGCGAGCTGTCCGGCCCGGAGTCCGTCCGGGACTGCCTGGACGACCTGGGCGCCGGCCGGATCGGCCACGGCGTGCGGGCCGCCGAGGACCCCCGGCTGATGGAGCGGCTGGCCGACCGGCAGGTCACCTGCGAGGTCTGCCCGTCCTCCAACGTCTCGCTCGGCGTCTACGAGCGCCCCGAGGAGGTCCCGCTGCGCCGGCTCTTCGACGCCGGGGTGCCGCTCGCCCTGGGCGCGGACGACCCGCTGCTGTTCGGCAGCCGGCTGGCCGCCCAGTACGAGCTGGTCCGGGACGTGCTGGGCTTCTCCGACGCCGAGCTCGCCGAGCTGGCGCGGCAGTCGGTGCGCGGCTCGGTCGCGCCGGAGGCCGTCCGCAAGGAGCTGCTGGCGGACATCGACGTCTGGCTGGCGGACGGCCGCGCCCCCACGGAGGCGGCCGCCGTCCCCGCCCAGGAGCCGCCGGGTCCGTCCCGCGTCAGAGCTTGACGCCCACCATCACCGGCTCGTTCACCAGCTCCACCCCGAAGGCCTCGCGGACGCCGTCCCGGATCTCCCGGGCCAGCGCCAGCAGGTCCTCGGCGGTGGCCGCGCCGCGGTTGGTGAGCGCCAGGGTGTGCTTGGTGGAGAGCGTCGCCGGGCCGCTGCCGTAGCCCTTGGCGAAGCCGGCCCGGTCGATCAGCCAGGCCGCCGAGGTCTTGGTGCAGCCCTCCGGGGCCGGGTAGGCGGGGGCGTCCTGGGCGCCCGGGCGGGTCCGGAAGGACTCGTACTGCGCGGCCGTGAGCACCGGATTGGTGAAGAAGGAGCCGGCCGACCAGGTGTCGTGGTCCGCCGGGTCCAGCACCATGCCCTTGCCGGCGCGCAGCAGCAGCACCGCGTTCCAGGCCGTGCCGACCGCCACCCGTTCGCCCTGCTCGACGCCCAGGTGCCGGGCCGTCTCCGCGTAGCGGACCGGGGTGGAGAGCCCGCCGGCGTCCTCCAGCCGGAACCGCACCCGCAGCACCACGTAGCGGTCCGGATCGGCCTTGAAGCGGCTGTGCCGGTAGGAGAACGCGCACTCGGCGTTCGACAGCACGACCACCTCGTCGGCGGTGCGGTCGTACGCGACCACCTCGGTGATCGACTGCGCGACCTCCTGGCCGTACGCGCCGACGTTCTGCACCGGGGTGGCGCCCGCCGAGCCGGGGATGCCGGCCAGGAACTCGATGCCCGCCAGGTCGTGGTCCAGCACCGTCCGGCGGACCACCTCGGACCAGGTCTCGCCGGCCGCGACCTCCAGCACGGTGCCGTCCAGGGCGAAGCCCTCGGTGGCGATCCGCAGCACGGTGCCGGGGAAGCCGGCGTCGCCGATCACCAGGTTGGAGCCGCCGCCGACGACCAGCAGCGGCTCGCCGGCCGCGTCGGCCTCGCGGACCGCGGCGATCACCTCGTCGTCGGTGTGGGCGGTCACCAGGCGGCGGGCCGGACCGCCGAGCCGCAGCGTGGTCAGCGGGGCGAGGGGGGCGTCGTTTTCTACCAGCACGCCCACCAGCGTACGGGTGGCCGGGATGCCCCCCGGCACCCCGCCCCGCCCGGATCCGCTCAGACCCGCGCGGGCTCGGCCGGTGCCCCGGCGCGCTCCTGCTCCGCGCCCGCCGCCGGCGCGACCGGCGCCTTGCGCCGCGGGATGAGCGCCGCGGCGAGCGAGCCGAGCGCGACGGCCGCCGCGCCGACGTACAGCGCGGGCACCAGCCCGTCCGTGAAGGCCCGCGCCGACTGGTAGCCGCCCTGGGCCGAGAACACCGCCGCGAGCACCGCCACCCCGAGCGCCCCGCCGACCTCGCGCAGCGCGTTGTTGGCGCCGGAGGCGATCCCCTGCTCCTGCGGCCGGACGCTGGCCATCACCAGCTGGGCGGTCGGCCCGAAGTAGAGCGACATGCCGATCCCGCAGATCACGATGGCCGGCAGCTGGGCGACGTAGTCGAGGCCGGTGCTCCCGTCCACGACCAGGCCGAACCACGCCAGGCCCGCGGCCTGCAGCGCCAGCCCGGTGACCACGATCGGCCGGCCGCCGATCCGGTCGGAGACGACGCCCGCGACGGGCGCGACCAGCAGCGGCATCGCCGTCCAGGGCAACATCCGGACGCCCGCCTCCTGCGGACTGAAGCCGCCGACGCCCTGGAGGTACTGGCTGATCAGGAAGATCGAGCCGAACATCCCCAGGTACATCAGCAGGCTGGCCGCGTTGACGGCGGAGAAGGCCCGGCTGCGGAACAGCCGCATCGGCAGCATCGGGTGGGCGGCCACCCGCTGCTCGTACCAGACGAAGGCGGCCAGCAGCAGGGTGCCGGCGGTCAGGGTGCCGAGGACCAGGGGGCTGGTCCAGCCGTCCGGGTTGCCGCGGATCAGGCCGAGGACGACCCCGAACATCCCCAGGCTGACCAGCACCGTCCCGGGCACGTCCAGGGCGCGGCCCGGGCCCCGGCTCTCGCCCAGCCGCAGGAAGGCCAGCGGCAGCAGGACGAGGCCGACCGGGACGTTCACCCAGAAGATCCACTGCCAGGAGAAGTGCTCGGTCAGCGAGCCGCCGATCAGCGGCCCGGAGGCCACGGCGAGGCCGCTGACCCCCGACCAGATGCCGAAGGCCATGCCCCGCTTGGCCGCGGGCACCGCGGCGGTGAGCAGGGTGAGGGTGAGCGGCATCATCACCGCGGCACCGGTGCCCTGGACGGCGCGGGCGGCGATCAGCTCGCCGATCCCCGGCGAGAGCGCGGCCGCGGCGGAGCCGGCGGTGAAGACCGCCAGGCCGACCAGGAAGATCCGGCGGCGGCCGAAGCGGTCGCCGAGGGCCGCGCCGAACATCAGCAGCACGGCGAAGCTCAGGGTGTAGGCGCTGACCGTCCATTCGAGGTCGGACAGCCCTCCGCCGAGTTCCTCGCGGATCGACGGCAGCGCGGTGGTGACCACCAGGTTGTCCAGCGCGGCCATGAAGCCGGCCGCGCTGACGATCACCAACGTCCAGATCGCGGCTCTGCCCATGGCGGGTTTCTCCGTCATGACGTCCCCCCAGTTCCCTCTAGGTAGTTATCGATCAATAACTTCTTGGGGCCGAAAAAAGGGCCGCACGGTCCCCCGCGCGACCCGCCCGCCGGGCGCCTAGCACCCGTCGAAGCCGGCCCAGATCCGGTGGCCCGGCGGATAGCCCAGCGCCACCAGGGTGTTGATCAGCATTCCGTACGCGAAGAACCGCGTCGCGTCCTGCGCGTCGCCGCCGAGCCGGATCCTGACCCGGTCGAACAGGCCCTCCCACAGCTGCCGGGCGGTCTCCCCGACCTCCTCCTCGCCCGCCGCCCTGGCGGCGGACACCGAGACGTAGAGCTGCATCTGCATCAGCAGCTGGTCGCCGTTCTCGACCAGGCCCATGTACGCGGTGGACATCGCGTCGGCGGCGTCCTGGCCGGTCAGCCCGGTCGAGGCCTCGTCGAACACCCTCCACGTCTCCTCGACGCAGCGCTCCGCGGCCGCGGCGAACATCGCCTGCTTGGACGGGAACAGCCGGAACAGGTACGGCTGCGAGACACCCACCCGGCGGGCGATCGCCTCGGTGGAGGTGCCGTGGTACCCGCCCCGGGCGAACTCGGTCATGGCGGCCCGGACGACGCTCTCGCGCCGCTCCTCCGCGCTCATCCGGATGCTCGACTTCGCCATGGGTCTTAAGTTAGTGGCCAATCACTACCTATGCAAGGCCCGCGGCGTCCGGAGCCCCCACCGCGCGGGAGGGGGCTCCGGCCACGGCCGCGCGCGACACCGGCCGGAGCCGGGATCCCGGCCGCTCAGCCCAGGCGGACGACCGCCCGGGACATGCCGAGCACCTTCTGGCCGCCCGTGGTGGCCAGCAGGTCGACCTGCACCCTGCGGTCGTCCAGCTTCTTGGCGACCTTGGCCGAGACCTCGACCACCGCGCCGACGCCATCGTTCGGCACCGGTACCGGCCGGGTGAAGCGCACGCCGTACTCGACCACCGCGGCCGGGTCGCCGACCCAGTCGGTGACCACCCGGATCGCCTCGGCCATGGTGAACATGCCGTGGGCGATGACGTCCGGCAGGCCGACCTCCAGGGCGAACTTCTCGTTCCAGTGGATCGGGTTGAAGTCGCCCGAGGCACCCGCGTACCGCACCAGTGTGTCGCGGGTCACCGGGAAGGACTGCGCCGGCAGCTCGGTGCCGACCTCGATCCCGTCGTAGTCGATCGCCATCGCGCTCACTCCCCCGCCTCGTCGGCGGCCCGGGCCACCAGGGTCATGACCGACGTCACAACGTGCTCGCCGGTCCCGTCCGCCACCTCGCCACGCACGGTGAGCACGTCGTTGCCCGCCAGTGACTTGATGTTGTCGATGGTCACCACGACCGACAGCCGGTCGCCGGCCCGCACCGGGCGGGTGTAGACGAACTTCTGGTCGCCGTGCACCACCCGGCTGAAGTCCAGCCCGAGCTCCGGGTCCTCGACCACCTGGGCGGCCGCCCGGTAGGTGATCACGAACGGGAAGGTCGGCGGGGCGATCACGTCGGAGTGCCCCAGCGCCTTGGCCGCCTCCGGGTCCCGGTACGCCGGGTTGGCGTCGCCGATCGCGGTCGCGAACTCGCGGATCTTCTCCCGGCCGACCTCGTACGGCTCGGTGGGCGGGTAACTACGCCCGATGAAGGAGGGGTCGAGCGCCATGGCAGCTCCTCGGAACGCGGGTGGATACGAAAAAACTCCGGGCCGCACCCCCTGAGGGATGCGGCCCGGAGCATGAAGACCTGAATTCACACAGGCCCGTCGCCCTGCGAAAGGGTCAGCGGGTCTCGCGGTGCGCGGTGTGCGAGTTGCAGCGGGGGCAGTGCTTCTTCATCTCAAGACGGTCCGGGTCGTTACGCCGGTTCTTCTTGGTGATGTAGTTCCGCTCCTTGCACTCCACGCAGGCCAGCGTGATCTTCGGGCGGACGTCGGTGGCAGCCACGGGAGTGCCTTCCTTGGACAACGAATAAGAACACAACAAGAGTAGCCGACCGGGAGTGCGATCTCCCGACCGACTACGCGGGGTAGCGGTGACCGGACTTGAACCGGTGACACAGCGATTATGAGCCGCTTGCTCTACCAACTGAGCTACACCGCCACAGTGATCCGCAGCACAGCCGGAGCTGACTGCTTCTCACCCGAGCCCCCATGCGGAATCGAACCGCAGACCTTCTCCTTACCATGGAGACGCTCTACCGACTGAGCTATAGGGGCGAACGAGGAAGAGATTACACGTTTCGCGCCCGGAGGTGAAATCCGTATCCCGCGGCGAAGACCGCAGGTGGGCGAGGGGTACGGACGGACGATCCAAGGCCCGGCGTTCGATCGGCCCCGGAGGCGTGCGGCCCGACCCGATACGACTATTGCCCGCCTCCCGGCGCCCCGCCCCCCGGGCCCATAGGCTCGACGCTCATTGATCGGGAGAGCCGGCCGCCGGTACGGGCCGGCCGTACGGGGCCGCCCGCACGGGCCGGCGCGAGAAGGAGCCGGCGATGGACAGCGCAGCCGCCGACGGGCCGCACTCCGGGCCCGGCCCGGCGGCCAACCCGCTCGGGCACGGCCCCGTCCTGCTGCTCACCGGCGCCCGGCTGGCCGACGGGCGGGTGGTGGACGTCCGGATCAGCGGCGACCGGATCCAGGCGGTCGGCACCGTCGGCAGCCTCGGCCCGCTCCCCGCCCTGCCCGGCGCGCCCACCGTCACCACCGGCGCCCGGATCGACCTGCGCGGCTACCTGCTGCTCCCGGCCCCCGCCGAGGCCCACGCCCACTACGACACCGCCTTCTCGGCCGCCCTGACCACCCCGCCGCCCGACACCACGGCCGACCTCACCCGGCGGATCACCGAGGCCGCGCTGACCTCGCTCGGCTACGGCGCCACCGCCCAGCGCACCCACGTCCGGATCGGCGACGTGCACGGACTGCGCCGTCTGGAGGCCGTGCTCACCGCCCGGCAGGCCCTGGGCGGGCTGGCCGAGCTCCAGGCGGTGGCGATGCCCCGGCTGCTCACCGGACGGGCCGGCGCGGACGGCCGGGCGCAGCTGCGCGAGGCGCTCAAGCTGGGCGCCACGGCGGCCGGCGGATGCCCGGAGCTGGACCCTGACCCGGCCGGTTACGTGCAGCTGCTGCTGGAGGCCGCCCGGGAGGCGGACTGCTCGGTGGACCTGCACACCAGTGCCGCCGACTCCGCCCAACTCGCCAGGATGGCCGGGGCGTTGGCGCCGCTGCGGCCGAGGGTGACGCTCGGCCCGTGCGGGTCGCTGGCCCGGGGCGCCTCGACGGTCCTGGCGAGCAGCGGGGTCCGGGTGGTCTGCCTGCCCCAGAACGGCTGCTGCGTCGGGCTGGAGGGCCGCACGCCGGTCCTCCGACCGGGCCTGGTGCGGGAGTTGGCGGCCGCCCGGGTGCCGCTGGCGGCGGGCAGCGGGGCGCTGCGCGACCAGTCCAACCCGGTCGGCCGGGCGGATCCGCTGGAATCGGCCTATCTGCTGGCGGCCGGCGGGGAGTTGGAGCCGGAGGCGGCGTACGACGCGGTGGCGAACCAGGCCCGGGCGGCGCTCGGGCTGGCACCCGTCCGGGTGGACGCCGGGTTCCCGGCGGAGCTGCTGGCGGTGCGCGGGGACAGCCTGGCCGGGGCGCTCGCGGGCGGGCACAGCCGGCTGGTGGTGCACGGCGGCCGGGTGGTCAGCCGGACCAGCGCGGTCCGGGAGTTCGCGGACACGGTGGCGCTGGCGCTGCCCCGGCAGTGCGGGGGCGGGAACGGCTGAGCCGGGAGGCGATTCCGGGGCGACGGGAAGCAGCGGGAAGCAGATGGGGGCGCGCGACGGGTGTCGCGCGCCCCTCCCCCACCTGCCGGCCGTCCGGGGACGGCTGACGAGGCGGCCCCAGGCCTCCCCCACACGGAGCAGGGCCGCTCGTTCGAGAACGACACTACGCCCACGGAGCACCGCCGCCCGGCGGCCTTGACGCCCTCCTGTCGCCCAACGATCCGCTCTTGACGGCGCGTTGACGGCCAGCGCGCCGTCACCGCCGCACCGGCCCGCCACCGCCGCACCGGGCCGTCAGGGCACGTACCGGTACCCGATCCCCGGCTCGGTGATCAGGTGCCGGGGCCGGGCCGGGTCACGCTCCAGCTTGCGGCGCAGCCCCGCGAAGTAGACCCGCAGGTAGTTGCCGCGCTCCTCCTGGGCCGGGCCCCACACCTCGCGCAGGATCTGCCGTCCGGGCACCAGTCGGCCGGGGTTGGCGAGCAGCAGGGCGAGGATGCGCCACTCGGTCGGGGTGAGCCGGACCGTGCCGTTCGGGCCGTTCACCGCGGTCGCCGCGAGGTCCACGGTGTGGTCGCCGATCACCGGACGGCCCAGCGGCACACCGCCCAGCGGCCGGCGCAGCACGGCGCGCAGCCGGGCCAGCAGCTCGTCCATCAGGAACGGCTTGGTGAGGTAGTCGTCGGCGCCCGCGTCCAGGGCGCCCACCTTGTCGGCGGCGTCGGTCCGGCCGGAGAGCACGATGATCGGCATCGCACTGTGGGTGCGCAGGCCGCGCAGCACGTCCATCCCGTCGAGGTCGGGCAGTCCCAGGTCGAGCAGGACGGCGTCCGGGGCGCTGTGCGCGGCGCGGTCCAGGGCCTCGCCGCCGCTGGCGGCGGTGCGGACGGCGTACTGCCGGGCGCTGAGGTTGATCCGCAGGGTGCGCAGGAGAGCCGGCTCGTCGTCGACGACCAAGATCTCACTCATGCGTGGGTTCCTCCCCTGGAACTTCGGGCTCGGCGGTGGCGGGGTCCGCGGCCGCCCCGGCGGCCCCGGCGGCCCCGGCGGCGACGGGCAGGGTGAGCAGCATGGTGGCGCCGCCGCCCGGGGTGTCCTCCACCTCCAGGCTGCCGCCCATCGCCTCGGCGAGGCCGCGGGAGAGTGCGAGGCCGAGGCCGACGCCGGTGGTGTTGTCGGTGTCGCCCAGGCGCTGGAAGGGCAGGAAGACCCGGTCGCGGTCCTCGGGGGCGATGCCGGGGCCTCGGTCGATCACCCGGATCTCGACCTGGTCGGCGTGGTGGCTGGCGGTGACCAGGACGGGCGCGCCGGGGGCGTTGTACCGCAGCGCGTTGGTGATCACGTTGGCGAGCACCCGCTCCAGCAGCGGCGGGTCGGCGAGCACCGGCGGGGCGGTGTCGAGGTCGAGCGGCTGGACCGGCGCGTACGGGTCGGGGAGGCTGTCGAGCGCCCGGGGCAGGATCTCGTCCAGGTGGGTCTCGGTGAGGTGCAGGGTGAGCGCGCCGGCCTGGAGACGGCTCATGTCGAGCAGGTTGTCGACCAGCCGGGTGAGCTTGACCAGCGACTCGTCGGCGGTGGCGAGGAGCTCGGCCTGGTCCGCGGGCGAGAACTCGACGTCGGGGCTGCGCAGCGAGCCGACCGAGGCGCGGGCGGCGGCCAGCGGGGTGCGCAGGTCGTGGCTGACGGCGGCGAGCAGGGCGGTGCGCATCCGGTCGGCGGCCTTGATCGGCTCGACCTCCGCGGCGACCACGGCCAGCCGGTCGCGCTCCAGCGCGGCGGCGACGTGGGCCGCGAAGGCGGTCAGCACCCGCTGGTCGGCGGCGGGCAGCCGACGGCCGGTGAGCACCAGGACGGCGTCCGTGCCGACCGGGACCTCGGTGGTCTCGTGCGGCCCCTCGCCGTCGTCCTGGTGGTCCCCCTCGCAGTGTGCGAGCACCTCGTCGTCGGCCCGGGAGAGCAGGGCGACGGCCCGCATGCCGAAGGCCGTCCGGGACTTCTCCAGCAGGGCGGGCAGCGCGTCGGCGCCGCGCAGCACGCTGCCGGCCAGGGTGGAGAGGGTCTCGGCCTCGGCGGTGGCGCGGGCGGCCCGGCTGGTGAGCCGGCCGGCGTGGTCGACCACGGTGGAGACGGTGAGCGCGATGGCCGCGAAGACCACCAGGGCGACGATGTTGTTGGTCTCGCCGATGGTCAGACTGTGGGTCGGCGGGATGAAGTAGTAGTTGAGCAGCATCGAGGCGACGACCGAGGCCAGCAGGGCCGACACCGCGCCGCCGAGCAGGGCCACGATGACCACGCCGAGCTGGAAGATCAGCGCGTCGGTGGTCAGGTTGATGCTGTGGTGCGCCTGCGAGAGCAGGACGGTGAGCAGCCAGGGCACCGCCAGCCCGGCCAGGTAGCCGGCGATGGTGCGGCGGCGGGAGTGGCGGCGGCCGAGCGAGGGCAGCCGGCCGCGGCCGGTGAACTCGTGGGTGACCATGTGGACGTCGATGTCCTCGGAGGCGTCCACGGTGGTCTGCCCGGTGCCGGGGCCGGTGAGGAAGCGGTTGACCCGGCCGCGGCGGCTGGTCCCGAGCACCAGCTGGGTGGCGTCGTGGGCGCGGGCGAAGGTGAGCAGCGCGGTGGGGACGTCGTCGCCGACCACCACGTGGTAGCTGCCGCCGAGGGTCTCCACCAGCAGCCGCTGCTGGGCGAGCGCACCGGAGGAGGCGCCGGCCAGGCCGTCGCTGCGGGAGACGTGGACGGCCAGCAGGTCGCCGCCGGCCGTGCGGTCGGCGATCCGGGCGGCCCGGCGGATCAGGGTCTCGCCCTCGGGGCCGCCGGTGAGGGCGACCACGACCCGCTCGCGGGTCTCCCAGACCCGGTCGATGTTGTGGCTGGCCCGGTAGTCGCGCAGGCCCTCGTCCACCCGCCCGGCCACCCAGAGCAGGGCGAGTTCGCGCAGGGCGGTGAGGTTGCCGACCCGGAAGTAGTTGGAGAGCGCGGCGTCCACCTTCTCCGCCCTGTAGACGTTGCCGTGGGCCATCCGGCGGCGCAGCGCCTGCGGGGCCATGTCGACGAGTTCGATCTGGTCGGCCCGGCGGACCACCTCGTCCGGGACGGTCTCGCGCTGCGGGATGCCGGTGATCTTCCGGACGACGTCGTTCAGCGACTCCAGGTGCTGGATGTTGACGGTGGTGATGACGTCGATCCCGGCGGCGAGCAGCTCCTCGACGTCCTGCCAGCGCTTGGCGTGCCGGCCGCCGGGGATGTTGGTGTGCGCCAGCTCGTCCACCAGTACGACGGACGGCCGGCGGGCGAGCACGCCGTCGAGGTCCATCTCCTCGAACTCGGCGTCCCGGTAGGCACGGTGGACCCTCGGCAGGACCTCCAGGCCCGCCAGCATGGCCTCGGTGTGGCGTCTGCCGTGGCACTCGATGTAGCCGACCGCGACGTCGACCCCGCGTTCCTGTCTGCGCCGGGCCTCGTCCAGCATCCGGTAGGTCTTGCCGACCCCCGGCGCGGAGCCGAGGTACACCCTCAGGCGGCCGCCGCGGATGCCGGTGCCGGGGGTGAGGTCGCGGGCCATGGGCACTGCTCTTTCCATCGGAGGTGGTGCACGTCTGCGGACGCGGGTCGGCCGGCCCGGGCGCGGGAGGCATGCTCCCGCACCCGGGCCGGCCCGGTCACCCGTTTGTTCGATGTGGTGTCACTTCTGCTCGCTGAGCGCCTTGTTGAGCAGCACGACGTTGACGCCCTCGTTGCCGAGGAAGCCGATCGAGCGGCCCTCGGTGTACTCGTCGACCAGTTTGTTCACCGTCTCCACCGGCAGGCCGCGCGTCCTGGCGACCCGGTCGGCCTGCTCCTTGGCGTACGCGACCGAGATGTGCGGGTCGAGGCCGGAGCCGGAGGCGGTCAGCGCGTCGGCCGGGACGCTCGCCGGGTCGACGCCGTCGAAGGCGGCGACGGCGGCGCGGCGGTCCTCGACGGCCTTCAGCAGGTCCTCGCTGTTCGGGCCGAGGTTGCTGGCGCTGGACGAGGAGGCGTCGTAGCCGGTCCCGGCGGCGGAGGGCCGGGGCTGGAACCACTTAGGGTCCGGCCGGGCCTCCTCCTTCGGGTCCTCGGGGTCCTTCTTCGGGAGGTCGAAGTTCTGGCCGATCAGGCTGGAGCCGATCTCCTTGCCGTCGGACGAGACCGGCGAGCCGTTCGCCCTGTCGCCGAAGGCGACCTGGGAGACACCGGTGATCAGCAGCGGGTAGGCGACCCCGAGGATCACGGTCAGCACGAGGAGGACCCGCAGGGCCGTGAGGTGGGTGCGGAGGGTCGTCGGCAGGGGCTTGGACATGGTTTTCTCTCCTTCCCCGCGTCAGCCGAGGCCGGGGATGAACTGGACGATCAGGTCGATCAGCTTGATGCCGACGAACGGCACCACCAGGCCGCCGAAGCCGTAGACCCCGATGTTGCGGCGCAGCAGCGAGCTGGCGTCGGACGGGCGGTAGCGCACGCCGCGCAGGGCGAGCGGGATCAGGCCGATGATGACCAGGGCGTTGAAGACGATCGCCGAGGTGATCGCGGACTGCGGGCTGTGCAGGCCCATGATGTTGAGGTGGCTCAGGCCCGGGTAGACCCCGGCGAACATCGCGGGGATGATCGCGAAGTACTTGGCCACGTCGTTGGCGATCGAGAAGGTGGTCAGCGCGCCGCGGGTGATCAGGAGCTGCTTGCCGATCTCCACGATCTCGATCAGCTTGGTCGGGTTGGAGTCCAGGTCGACCATGTTGCCGGCCTCCTTGGCCGCCATGGTCCCGGTGTTCATCGCGACGCCGACGTCGGCCTGGGCGAGCGCGGGGGCGTCGTTGGTGCCGTCGCCGGTCATCGCGACCAGCTTGCCGCCCTCCTGCTCCTTCTTGATCAGGGCCATCTTGTCCTCGGGTGTGGCCTCGGCGAGGAAGTCGTCCACGCCGGCCTCCTCCGCGATCGCCTTGGCGGTCAGCGGGTTGTCGCCCGTGATCATGATGGTCTTGATGCCCATCCGGCGGAGCTCGTCGAAGCGCTCCCGCATGCCCTCCTTGACCACGTCCTTGAGGTGGATGACCCCGAGGACGCGGGCGGGCCCGTCGCCGACCCTGGTGGCGACCACCAGCGGGGTGCCACCCGCGGCGGAGATCCCGTCGACCAGGGCGGAGACCTCGCCGCCGACCGAACCACCGTTCTCCGTCACCCAGTTGGAGACGGCGCCGGCCGCTCCCTTGCGGACCTGGTGAAGGCCCTCGGCCTCGTCCAGGTCGACGCCGGACATCCGGGTCTGGGCGGTGAACGGGACCCAGGTGGCGTGCGTCAGCTCGCCCTGGGCGCGGGCCCGCAGACCGTACTCGGTCTTGGCGAGCACCACGATCGAGCGGCCCTCCGGGGTCTCGTCCGCGAGGGAGGAGAGCTGGGCGGCGTCGGCCAGTTCGTCGGTGGACACGCCCGGGGCGGCCAGGAACTCGGCGGCCTGGCGGTTGCCCAGGGTGATGGTGCCGGTCTTGTCGAGCAGCAGGGTGTTGACGTCGCCGGCGGCCTCGACGGCACGGCCGGACATCGCCAGCACGTTGCGCTGCACCAGCCGGTCCATGCCCGCGATGCCGATCGCGGAGAGCAGCGCGCCGATGGTGGTCGGGATCAGCGCCACGATCAGGGCGACCAGGACGATCATCGACTGCGGGGCGCCCGCGTAGGTGGCCATCGGCTGGAGCGTGACGACCGCGACCAGGAAGACGATGGTCAGCGAGGCCAGCAGGATGTTGAGCGCGATCTCGTTCGGCGTCTTCTGCCGGGCGGCGCCCTCGACCAGGGCGATCATCCGGTCGATGAAGGACTTGCCGGGCTCCGAGGCGATCTTCACCACGATCCGGTCGGACAGCACCTTGGTGCCGCCGGTGACGGCGCTGCGGTCGCCGCCGGACTCGCGGATCACCGGCGCGGACTCACCGGTGATCGCCGACTCGTCGACGGACGCGACGCCCTCGACCACGTCGCCGTCACCGGGGATGACCTGCCCGGCCTCGACCACCACGTGGTCGCCGAGCCGCAGCGCCGTGCCCGGCACCTCCTCCTCGGCCCGGGTGGCGGGCCAGTTCGTGAGGCGGCGGGCGACGCTCTCGGTCTTCGTCTTGCGCAGGGTGTCGGCCTGGGCCTTGCCGCGCCCCTCGGCGACGGCCTCGGCCAGGTTGGCGAAGATCGTGGTGAGCCAGAGCCAGACGGTGATGGCCCAGGCGAACACGGACGGGTCGGCGATCGCGGCGACGGTGGTGACCACCGAACCGACCTCGACCACGAACATCACCGGGTTCTTGACCATCACCCGGGGATCGAGCTTCCTCACCGCGTCCGGCAGGGACGCGACGATCAGCTTGGGGTCGAGCAGACCGCTCGCCACTCTGTGCGGCGCGGCAGGCTCGGCCTTGTCGGCCGGTGCGGGGTTGAGCGTAGGGGTGGACATCAGGAGGACAGACCTTCCGCGATCGGCCCGAGAGCCAGGGCCGGGAAGTAGGTGAGGCCGACGACGATCAGGATCACGCCCGACAGCAGGCCCACGAACAGCGGCTTGTGGGTGGGCAGGGTGCCCGGGGTGGCCGGGACCGGCTGCTGCTGGGCGAGCGAGCCGGCCAGCGCCAGGACAAAGACGATCGGCAGCAGCCGGCCGAAGATCATCGCCAGGCCGAGCGCGGTGTCGTACCAGTCGGTGTTGACGGTGATGCCGCCGAAGGCCGAGCCGTTGTTGTTGGAGGCCGAGGTGAAGGCGTACAGCACCTCGGAGAAGCCGTGGGCGCCCGAGTTGAGCATCCCGGCGCGCTCGCCCGGCAGGGCCATCGCCACACCCGTGCCGACCAGCACGATCGTCGGCGTGGTGAGGATGTACAGCGAGGCGAACTTCATCTCCCGGCCGCCGAGCTTCTTGCCCAGGTACTCGGGGGTGCGGCCGACCATCAGACCGGCCACGAACACCGCGACGACCGCCAGCACGAGCATCCCGTACAGGCCGGAGCCCACACCGCCGGGCGCGATCTCGCCCAGCATCATGTTGAAGACCGTCAGCCCGCCGCCGAACGGCGTGTACGAGTCGTGGAAGGAGTTCACCGCACCGGTCGAGGTCAGCGTGGTCGAAGCGGCGAACAGCGAGCTGGCGGCGATGCCGAAGCGCTGCTCCTTGCCCTCCATCGCGGCGCCCGCGGCCTGCAGGGCGGTGCCCTGGTGCTGCGACTCGGCGAGGGTCAGCAGACCCACCGAGGCGATCCAGAACAGGCCCATCACGGCGACGATCGCGTAGCCCTGGCGGTTGTCCCCCACCATCCGGCCGAAGGTCCGCGGCAGCGCGAACGGGATCAGCAGGATCAGGAAGATCTCGACCAGGTTGGTGAAACCGGTCGGGTTCTCGAACGGGTGCGCCGAGTTGGCGTTGAAGAAGCCGCCGCCGTTGGTGCCGAGCAGCTTGATGACCTCCTGCGAGGCCACCGGCCCGCCCGGGATCTTCTGGACGCCGCCCGCGAGGTTGGTGACCTCGTGGAAGCCGTGGAAGTTCTGGATCACGCCGTTGGCGGCCAGGACCAGGGCGAAGACGATCGAGACCGGCAGCAGCAGGCGCAGGTTGATCCGGACGAGATCCACCCAGAAGTTGCCGACCCGGTCCGTCCGGTTGCGGGTGAAACCCCGGACCAGCGCGGCGACGACGGCGATGCCGACGGCCGCGGAGACGAAGTTCTGCACCGCCAGGCCCGCCATCTGCGCCAGGTGGCCCATCGCGGACTCGCCGCCGTAGGACTGCCAGTTGGTGTTGGCGACGAACGAGATCGCGGTGTTCCAGGCCTGGTGGCCCTCCATCTGCGGAACGCCCAGGTTCAGCAGCAGGTAGCCCTGGAGGCGGATCAGGCCGTAGAGGAAGAGGACGGAGACGGCCGAGAAGGCCAGCACCGAGCGGAGGTACGCCGGCCACCGCTGGTCGGCGTCCCCGTCGACGCCGATCAGCTTGTAGATGCCGCGCTCGACTCTGAGGTGCTTGGCGGAGGTGAGGAGCTTGGCGATGTAGTCGCCAAGGGGGCGGTAGCACAGGGCCAGCGCGCCGACGAGGGCGATGACCTGGAGCCAGCCCGCGAGAGTGGATCCCATGTCAGAACTTCTCCGGGAAGATCAGCGCCACGACGAGATAGCCGACGAGCGCGACGGCCACGACCAAGCCAGCGATGTTCTCCGCGCTCATGCGGCCACCTCGCTGCGCTCGCCGGGCACCTGGCGCGACACGCGCCCCACAATGGATCGTTCGCTGCGCTCACTCACAGCTTCTCCACCCCCCGCGCGATCAGGGCGATGACGGCGAACACGGCGACCGTGACACCGACGTAGATGAGATCGGACATGGGCTCCACCAGAGCGGTTCGGGAGATGCCGCGACCTGGGCCGAAGGGCTCGCGCGGCGCCGGCGGACGACCGGCAGATGCAGCAAAGCAGCCGTCAGGGGCGCGTTATTGGCCCCTGACGCCCTCCATACGGGTGATAGCGCGACGTTGACGCGACGTTGACGGGCGCTTCACCGGACCGAGACCGTCGTGATCGGGCCGAGATGTGCGGGTGGGGGCGCGAGGGCGGGGGCGCGAGGCGGGGGGGGTGGGGCGAGCGCGGGGGCGGGGGCGCGGGGGGTGTGCCTGGGCGTCGGCGGAGGCGGTCATGCGGCGGCCCCGGGCGGCAGCCTGCCGCCCGGGGCCGGGCCTGTCTTCCCTGCTTTCCTCCGCGCTCCCCGGTCACATCCTCATGCGCAGCCGGCACACCACCGCGTCGGTGTGCCGCCGCAGGGCGCGGTCGATCACCGCGCCGCGCCGGTTCTGGAGCGCCCGCTGCCACCAGCGGGCCGGTTCCACCTCGGGGATCAGCACGGTCAGCCGGTCGTAGGCGTGCTCCGCCCCCAGCTCGTTGACGAAGTCGGCGATCGGCCGCCCCAGCCGGCGGTGGACGTCCGGAAGCTCCACCAGCGGCACACCCGGCTGCCACAGCTCCCAGTCCCGGCGCAGCGCCTCGGCGGCGGCCGGCTCGTGCACCACCGTCACCGCCATGACCTCGTCGCCGAGCGAGAGCGCCGCCGACAGGCCGTCCCTGGTGAGCCGGGTGATCGCGGTCACCGGGACGACGACCAGGCTGCGCTGCCTGGTCACCGGGCCGGGCACCCGGCCCAGCTCCAACCGCTCGCCGATCCGCGCGTAGCTGCGGTGGACCGCCTCGAACAGCATCACCAGCAGCGGCAGGGCCACCACGATGCCCCAGGCGCCCTCGGTGAACTTGGTGCCGGTGACGACCACCGCCGCGACGCCGGTGAGCAGCGCGCCGAAGCCGTTCAGCGCGGCCTTCCAGCGCCAGCCGGACGGCCGGTGCAGCAGCCAGTGCCGGACCATGCCGACCTGGCAGACGGTGAAGCCCACGAACACGCCGATCGAGAACAGCGGCACCAGGCTGTTGACGTCCCCGCCGGAGCCGACCAGCAGCCCCGCCGACACCGCGGCCAGGAACAGCACGCCGTACCGGTACACCTGGCGGTCGGCGCGCAGCGCGAACAGGTGCGGGAGGTGGTTGTCCCGGGCGAGCAGGTCGAGCAGCACCGGCAGCCCGCCGAATGAGGTGTTGGCGGCCAGACCGAGCAGCACCACGGTGGCGAACTGGACGACGTAGAAGCCGAATCCGTGGCCGAGCGAGGCGTCGGCGAGCTGGGCGAGCACGGTGACGCCCTCGACCGGCTGGAGGTGGAAGCGGCCGATCAGCACGGCCAGCCCGATCAGCATCACCCCGAGCAGGGCGCCGAGCGCGACCTCGGTGTGCTGCGCGCGCTTGACCCGCGGGCTGCGGAAGGAGGGGACGGCGTTGGCCACGGCCTCCACGCCGGTCAGCGCGGAGCAGCCGGCCGCGAAGGCCTTGAGCAGCAGCAGCGCGCCGACGGTGGTGGCGTTCTCGGCGAGGGAGGAGGCGTGGCCGGCGGCGGCCGCGGTGCTCGCCGGGCCGTCCCGGAACAGGCCGACCACGACGATCGCCAGGATGGAGAGCACGAAGACGGCGGTCGGCGCCATGAACCAGCGGGCCGACTCGGCGATCCCCCGCAGGTTCACCGCGGTGACCAGCCCGAGCACGCCCAGGCAGAGCCAGACCCGGTCGCCGTAGAGGCCCGGGACGGCCGAGGTGAGCGCGGCGACGCCGGCGGTGACCGAGACCGCGACGTTCAGGACGTAGTCGATCACCAGCGAGGCGGCCGCGGTCAGGGCGGTCCGGCGGCCGAGGTGCGCCTTGGCCACCGCGTAGGAGCCGCCGCCGTCCGGGAAGGCCGCGATCACCTGCCGGTAGGAGGCGACCAGCACCGCCAGCAGCACGGCGATCGCCGCGGTGACCGGCAGCGTGAAGCCCAGCCCGTACGCCCCCGCGGCGGCCAGCACCAGCACGATCGACTCCGGCCCGTACGCGACCGAGGCCATGGCGTCCAGCGAGAGCGCGGCCAACCCGCCGAGCGCGCTGAGCCGGTGCCGCTCGTCCCCCGCCCCGGCGTCCGGCGGCTCGGGTTCGGCCGTCACGGCCGGGGTGGTGGTGGCGCTGGACATCGGACGGGACCTCCGCAGTCGGTAGTTGGTCCGATCCTGCGGTCCGCCCGCCCGCCGCCCGGCGGGCCCCTACGCGTTCCTGACGCCGCCACGAGCGGCCTTGACGCGCCCTTGACGGGGCCGCCGCGCCGCGCCGGCCCCGTCCGGTGGCAGTCGAGGGGGGTGGGGCGAGCCGTTGTCCCGGCGGTCGCCGGCTGGGAAGACGATCAGCTCTGTCGAAGGACTCCCACCCCCGGCACCCCACTCTGCTGCCTGCTCCCCGTAATTGCAAGCAATGTGCAATAAGTCCGCCCGGCCGCCACCCGCCGCCCCACCGCTCCCGGGCAAACGAAACGGCCCCCGATCCGCGTTTCCGCAGATCGGGGGCCGTTTCTCTATCCTGTGGCTGGTGCAGGGTTCGAACCTGCGTAGCTTGCGCGACAGATTTACAGTCTGCTCCCTTTGGCCGCTCGGGCAACCAGCCAGGATCTTCGTTTCCCGGGGCGTTCACCCCGTTCGACTTGGTAAACCATACCCGATGCCGGGGGGTGCTCCGCCACTCGATAGATCACGCGACGATCAAGAAGTCGGGGGCGGGCGCTACGGGCGGGGCCGGTGTGGCGCTGGATAGGCTGGGGCCGCGGGCCGCCCCGAGGGCGGGCCGTGCCAGTGAAGCCAGAGCATCAAGGAGACCTATACCCATGGCCGACTCCAGTTTCGACATCGTCTCGAAGGTCGAGTGGCAGGAGGTCGACAACGCGATCAACCAGACCTCCCGCGAGATCGCGACGCGCTTCGACTTCAAGAACGTGGGCGCCGAGATCAGCCGCTCCGGCGAGAAGATCGAGATGAAGGCGAACGGCGAGGAGCGCGTGCGCGCCGTCCTCGACATCCTCCAGACCAAGTTCGTCAAGCGCGGTCTGTCGCTGAAGGCGCTGGACGCCAACGAGCCCCAGCTCTCCGGCAAGGAGTACAAGATCTTCGCCAACGTCAAGGAGGGCATCACCACGGAGGACGCGAAGAAGGTCGCGAAGATCATCCGTGACGAGGGCCCGAAGGGCGTCAAGGCGCAGGTCCAGGGCGACGAGCTGCGCGTCAGCTCGAAGAGCCGCGACGACCTCCAGGCCGTGCAGGCCCTGCTCAAGGGCAAGGATCTGGACTTCGCGATCCAGTACGTCAACTACCGCTGACCTTCCGCTCGGCCGGTCCGACGGACGACGGCGCGGCCCCGCTCCCGGGTTCGGGGGCGGGGCCGTTCGCGTCGGTGGGGGCGCGTGGGGCGGGGCGACGCGGGGCGGTGGTCAGGTGGTGGGGCCGGCCCAGCCGCCGGTGCTGCGGTGCCGACCCAGGCCGACCGACTCGAACTCGTCGACCCGGCCCTCCTCGGTGCGGGCGCCGAGCCGGCGCAGGACGCGGGAGATCGGGGTGCCCTCGGCCGGGGAGGCTTCGAACTCGCCGACGGTGAGCGGGCCGAGGGCGACCTCGCCGTCGGCCCAGACCGCGGCGCGCTGGGTGCCGCTGCCACCGAAGTACTCCGCCTCGACGCAGGCGATCGGACCGGCCTTCGACCAGGCGGCCAGCCGGAGCTCGAAGCCGTCCGAGTGCCAGCCGAACCCGGCTCCGCCGCCGGCCTTGCGCACGGTGCCGTCGCCCTGGAGCGCGCCGAGGACGGCGGGGGTGACCGGGATCAGCGCCAGCCCCTGCGCCAGGGGCACCACCCGGGCCGCCGGAACCTCCGCCGCCGCCACCGTCAGCAGCTCCCGTGTTCCTATCAGGGCCTGGAGTTCGTAGGACATGCCGGACATGGTGTCCCACCGCACCGACAGTCGACCCGGAATTTATGATTCCGTGCCCGGTCGGAGACCGTAGAGCAGGGTGAAGACGGTCACGTCCAGCGCGTCCTCGGCCGAACTCGGCCCTTCCTCGTTCAGTTCGTCGAAGATTTCGGCCAGTTGGGAGCGCAGTCGGTCCAGCCGGTCCGGGCTGAGCCGCAGTGCGAAGTCCGCGAACAGCCCGGCCGCCGAGCCCTCCCCGCCCGGTGGCCGGCCGAAGTCCAGTCGCCCCTCGGTGATCCTGGCGCGGAAGTCGGCCCGCACCCGGTCCATCGCGGCCAGCACGGCGTCGTACGCGTCGGAGCGGCCCGGGGAGTCGGCGGTGAACATCTCCGGGGCCAGCCGGATCGCCCCCTGGGCGACCCGGTAGCGGCTCTCCACGATGCCGGAGACCAGCCGGGTGCCGGCCACCAGGACCAGCCCGGCCTTCTCCAGTTGCTTGATGTGCCGGTAGAGCTTGGTCTGCGGCTCGTCGAGCGCGGCGGCGAGTTCCTTCGCCGTCAGCGGGCGGTCCTCGGAGGACTGCAGCGCGCCGAGGATGGCCAGGCGCAGCGGGTCGGCCAGGGCCTTGAGCACGGCGACGTCGGACACCTGGCGTTCCTTGACCCAGGTGACGGGCTGCTGCTCGCCGCTGTCGGCGGGTTCCGGTGCGTGCTCGACCACGGGCCCACCCTTCCAGATCGGCCGCTCCGTTCGCAATCACGCCTTGGTGAGCGCTCACCACTCGGCCACCGATCACCCCTTCGAAATCAATCACCCTTGCGCAATCAATCATGCCTACGGCACCATTCATGCTAACGTGAATGATTGCGGCGATCGCAAACGATGGGGGCGGGACATGACGGACCAGCCGGCGGCAACGGCCACAGCAAGGACCAGGACGGTGACACCGGCAACGGCACCGCCGCCCGCGCCCCCGGCGCTCGTCCCGCTGCGGCGCAACCTGCGGTTCCAGGCCCTCTGGGTCGGCCAGGCCTCCGCGACCCTCGGCATGGTGATCGGCGACACCGCCTTCCCCCTGCTGGTCCTCGCGCTCACCGGCTCCTCCACCTCCGCCGGGGCCTTCGGCGCCGTCCAGATGGTCGCCGCCCTGCTGCTGGGCGTCCACGGCGGCGCGGTGGCCGACCGGGCGAACCGCCGCCGGGTGCTGATCGCCGCCGACACCGCCCGGCTGCTCGCCCTCGCCAGCGTCCCGGTGGCCCTGGCGTTCGGCCCGCCGAACCTGGCCCACCTGCTGCTGGTCGCCGCCGTGATCGGCGCGACGATCGCCTACAGCGGACCGGTCCGGCTGCTCGCACTGCGCTCGGTGGTCCCGCCCGAGCAGCTGTCCCAGGCCCTCACCCAGGACGAGGCCCGGATGAGCGGGGCCGCGCTGGCCGGACCGCCACTGGCCGGGTTCCTGTTCGGGCTCGGCCACGCGGTCCCCTTCCTCGGGGCCGCCCTCGCCTCCCTGCTCGCGGTGACCGCCGCCGTCGCGGTGCGCTTCCCCAGCCCGCACGAGTCCGGGGCTCCCGGCAAGGGCGACCGGGGCAGCGCCCTGGCCGGCTTCCGCGTCCTCGCCGCCTCCCCTCTGCTGCGCAACGCCCTGGCCGTCCTGCTGGTGATCAATCTGGCCGGGGCCGCGCTGCTGCTGCCCGTCATGGTGCTGCTGCGCGAGCACGGCACCGGCAGCACCGGGATCGGCCTGGCGCTGGCCGGCGAGGCGGTCGGAGCGTTGGCCGGCACCGCCCTGGTCGCCCGGCTGCACCGGCTGGCCGGCCCCGGCGTCCTGCTGCTGGGGGTGGCCTGGAGCGCCGTGCCGGTCCCGCTGGCGCCGCTGCTGCCCGGCGGGGCACCGACCGTCTTCGCCGCGTTGTTCGTGTACGGCGCGGGCGTGCCGACCCTGCGGGTGATGCTCGACCTGCTGGTCTTCCGTCAGGTGCCGGACGCGCTGCGCGGCCGGGTGATCGCGGCGACCATGACGCTGCTCACCGCCGGCATGCCCGCCGGTACCTTCGCCACCGGCCTGCTGCTGGACCACTCCTCCCCCACCACCGCGCTGGCCGCGATCAGTGCCGTGCTCGCCGCCGCGCTGCTGGCCGCGACCGTGAGCCGCACGCTGCGCCACGCCGCCTGGCCCACCGACGAGCCGGCGACCGGACCCACGACCGGATCCACCGCCGGATCCACGGCCAACTCGAGCGCCGGCTCCACCGCCGGATCGGCTGCCCGTTCGAGCGCCCCACGGGACTGACGCCCCGGGGAGCGCCGGTCACCCGCACGGCCGCCCGCCGCATGCGGCGGCCCCGGCAGCCCGGTGAACTGGCCGGGTACGGCCGCCCGGGTTCCCCGGAGCGCCCCGCGGCCCCGCCTCGCCGGCGCCGCGCAGCCCGCACCACCCACGCAGCACGCGCCCCGCGGTCCGGAGCCCGAGCCCGGCCCCGAGCGACCGATCGGAGCCACCGCAGGCGCCGCACCGGAGGAGGACCGGATGAGCTCCACGGACACGCCCCCACCCGGCCCTGCCCACCGTGCCCACCGCGCCCACCGCGGCGGCTCCGGCATCCCCGGTGGAACGGCCGTCACCCGTCGGCGTCGGCCGTCGTGGACCGCACTCGCCCTGCTGGCCGCCGCCTGGGCGACCGGTCTGCGCGTCACTCCCGCCACGACGGCCGTGACGGCCACCACGGCCACCACGGCCACCCCGGCCCCGCCCGCCCCGCCGGAGCCGCGCCGACCCGCCGGGAAGTGGCCGCCCCTCCGACCGGCCCGCAGCGGCTCCTCCCCGAGGGCATCGCCACGTCGACGGGAAGGTGATGGAGTCGACCGTGATGGAGTCGACCTGACGGGGCCTCGGTCGAGCCCGTCCGGCCCCAGAGGAGGAACCGCCGTGCCCCACCCCTTCACCGTCGAGGACCACAAGGCCCGGATGGCCCGGGCCACCGCCGAGGCGACCGCCGCCGGGCTGACCGGCCTGGTGGTCGCCCCCGGCCCCGACCTGGCCTACCTGTGCGGCTACTCGCCGACCGCGACCACCGAGCGGCTGACCGCCCTCGTGCTCACCGCCGGCCGCGAACCCGCTCTGGTCGTCCCCAAGTTGGAGCGCCCGGACGCCGAGAAGGCGGTCGGTGCCCCGGCCGTCCGGCTGCTCGACTGGTCCGACGGCGAGGACCCGTACGCCGCCGTGGGCCCGCTGCTCGACCCGGCCGGGCGGTACGGCGTCTCGGACAACACCTGGGCGCTGCACCTTCTCGGTTTCCAGGCCGCGCTGCCCGGCGTCCCGTTCACCTCGCTCACCGACAGCCTGCCGATGCTGCGCGCCGTCAAGGACGCCGAGGAGCTGAACCGCCTGGCCTCGGCCGGCGGTGCGGCGGACGCCGCCTACCGGGGCATCCTGGAGGTCGCCTTCGCCGGCCGCCGGGAGACCGACGTGGCGGCCGACCTCGGCGCACTGCTCATCCAGTACGGGCACAGCCAGGTCGACTTCACCGTGGTCGGCTCCGGCCCGAACGGCGCCGACCCGCACCACGAGGCCGGTGACCGGGTCATCCGTACGGGTGACACCGTGGTGCTGGACTTCGGCGGCCTCAAGGACGGCTACGGCTCCGACACCACCCGCACGGTGCACGTCGGCCCGGACGTCCCGGACGAGGTGCGGAAGGTGCACGAGCTGGTCCGGCTGGCCCAGCAGACCGCCTTCGAGGCGGTCCGCCCCGGGATCGCGTGCCAGGAGATCGACCGGATCGCCCGCCGGGTGATCACCGAGGGCGGGTACGGCGAGCACTTCATCCACCGCACCGGCCACGGCATCGGCACCACCACGCACGAGCCTCCGTACCTGGTCGAGGGCGAGGAACGCCCCCTGGTGCCCGGCATGTGCTTCTCCATCGAGCCCGGGATCTACCTGCCCGGGCGGTTCGGGGTGCGGATCGAGGACATCGTCACCGTCACGCCGGCCGGCGGACGCCGCTTCAACAACACGCCGCACGAGCTGGGCATCGTGGCATGACGACGGCCCGGCCCGTGTCGGAGCCCTCGTCCGGGCTCCCGCGGAAGCGCGCGTCGAAGCGCGCGTCGAACCCCGTGTCGAAGCGCGCGTCGAACGGTTCGTACGTTCTTACGAACCAGTCATGGTTCACCCAGAGTCCTCCAAGTTTGGGTTGCTAGTTTCAGTGCGCATGACCAAGACCCTCCACCCGACCCCGCGCGACGTGCGGGTCGGGCAGCCACGCCCGGTGCCTCCGCCCCGACCCCGCGTGACGGGCTGGTCGAGACTCCGCTGGCTGGCCTGGCCGCTCTACCTGACGTGCTTCCTCTGGTTCCTGCGCACCGAGGGCATCCCCGCGGCCAACGACGTGCTGTTCCTCTGGCTGATCGCCGCGCTGCTGACCGCCGCCGTGCACAGCGGGCACGGCCCCCGCGGCTTCCTCCTGGTCCTGCGCGACTGGGTCCCGGTGATGGCCGTGGTGTGGACGTACTCGCTGCTGCGCGGCTACGGCGCGCACACCCCGTGGGCCCCGCACTGGCTGCCGCAGCTGCGCTTCGACGAGGTGCTCGGCTTCGGCGAGACCTGGACCGTCCGGCTCCAGCACGCCCTCTACACCCCCGGCTCGCCGCACTGGTACGACTACGCCGCGCTGGTCGTCTACCTCTCGCACTTCTTCGTCGTCTTCGTGCTGCTGGCGGTGCTCTGGCGGCGCGCCCACCACCGCTTCCGACAGCTGCTCGCCGCCTACCTGACGCTCACCTTCGCGGGCTTCGCCACCTACCTCCTCTACCCGGCCGACCCGCCGTGGCTGGTCTCCCAGGAGGGCAACCTGCCGCACCTGTCACGGGTGGTCTGGGAGGTGGTCTCGGCGTGCGGCCTGCCGCAGGCCGACTCGCTGCTGGAGAACGGCAGTCAGTTCGCCAACGACGTCGCCGCGATGCCCTCGCTGCACTCGGCCTACCCGGCGATGCTGCTGTTCTTCTTCTGGCCCACCGCCAAGCGCTGGCTGCGGGCGGTCCTGGTCGCCTACCCGCTCGCGATGACCTTCACCCTGGTCTACGGCGCGGAGCACTTCATCATCGACGTCTTCGTCGGCTGGGCCTACGCGGCCGTGGTGGTGTTCGGCCTGCGCCGGCTGCGCAACCGCCGGGCGGCCGCCGCCGCACCCGCGGCTCCGGCCCCGGCCGAGGGCACGGCAGACTTGGCCGGGTGAATCCGCCCACACCGATGAAGCCCACCGCCGAGCAGCTGCTGGCCGCCAAGGACCGCACCATCCCTGACGTCTCCGGGCCCGGGCTGCGGGTGCTGTTCTGCGGCATCAACCCGGGCCTGTGGTCCGGCGCCACCGGCCACCACTTCGCCCGCCCGGGCAACCGCTTCTGGCCCGCCCTGCACCGCTCCGGCTTCACCGGGCGCCAGTACCGGCCGGACGAGCAGCAGGAGTTGCTCGCGCTCGGCCTGGGCATCACCAACGTCGCCCCGCGCACCACCGCCAAGGCGGACGAACTGACCGCCGAGGAGCTGCGCGAGGGCGGCGCCGCGCTGCGCGCGCGGGTGCTGCGGCTGCGCCCGCGGGTCCTGGCGGTGCTCGGCATCGGCGCCTACCGGACGGCCTTCGGGCAGCGCCGGGCCGTGCTCGGGCGGCAGCCGGAGGGCATCGGCGACACCGAGGTGTGGGTGCTGCCGAACCCCAGCGGCCTCAACGCCCACTACACGCTGGACGGGCTGGCCGAGGAGTTCCGCAGGCTCCGGGAGGCCGTCGAGGGCTGATCCGGGGCGGGGCGGCCCGCTAGGCCGAAGCCGGGGCGGCCGAGGCCGGGGCGGTCGAGGCCGGGGCGGTCGAGGCCGGGGCGGTCGAGGCCGGGGCGGTCGAGGCCCGGACCGCCGACAGCCCGGCCGGCAGCGGCAGTTGGCGAAGTTCGCGGATCAGCGCCCGGACGGCGGCCGTCCCGGCCATCTCGGGCGTGGTGACGTACCCGACGGAGCGGCGGGGCGGCCTCGGCCCGAGGTCGGTGACGGCGAGACCGGCCGGGGCGCCGAGCAGGGCGGTCCGGGGCATGATCGCCATGCCGAGGCCCTGGGCGACCAACGAGACGGCCACCGTGTCGTCCTCCACGTCCACGGTCGCGGGCGGAATCCAGTCCTGCCGCTGCCACCAGTCCCGGGTGTAGGAGCCGCAGTTCTCGTCCCAGTCGACCAGCGGGAGCTCGCGGGGTGCCGCGTGGCCCCTCGGGTGCGCGAGCGCGTACGACTCCTCGTACAGCCGTGCCGCCACCAGGCCCGGGACGGCCGGCGGGCCGCCCGCGTCGAGCGTGGCCAGCCCGAGGTCGGCGCGCCCGTCGGCGACCTCCCCGGCGGTGCCCCGGCCGATCTCCCGGACGATCCGGACCCGGGTGCCGAGCCCGGGGTGGCGCTCGGCCAGCCGGGCCAGGACGGGTGGCAGCAGGTGGGCGGCGACGCTGCGGAAGGCGGCGATCCGCAGCGTGCCGGTCAGCGGCCCGTCCGTTCCCGCGCCGCGCACCTCGGGGCCCATCCCGTCCAGCAGCCGCAGGATCCGGCGGGCGTACGCCACCGCCCGCGCGCCGCCCTCGGTGGGGCGTGCGCCGTGGCGCCCGCGGTCGAAGAGCACCGTGCCGAGCTTCCGTTCGCAGGCGCGCACGGCGTGCGAGACCGCGGACTGGGTACTGCCCAGGCGCGCGGCGGCCGCCGTGAAGCTCCGCTCCTCCTCGACGGCCACCAGTGTCCGCAGCTCGTGCGGGGCGAGATCGGTCATGCGCCCGAACCTATCCGCCCGCGCCCCGGTCCATCGATCCCGCTCATGGATGCCGCCGTTCCATCGGCCGCCGCCCCTGCCCGGCCGCCCCCGCGCTTCCTACGGTGATCACGTCCCGCCCGCGCCGTACCCCTGGAGCAGCTCCGATGTCCCGTCCCGTCGCCCGCGCCGTCCACCTGGTCTCCCGCCCCGACGGTGCGCCGACCGCCGAGAACTTCGCCTTCGTCGACGAGACCGTCCCGGCCCTCGCGGCGGGCGAGGCCCTGGTCGAGAACCTCTACCAGTCCGTCGACCCGTACATGCGCGAGGAGATGGAGGAGGGCGGCTGGGAGCTGCACGCCCCGCTGGAGGGCCGCACCCTCGGCCGGGTGGTGGAGTCCCGGGCCGACGCCCTGCCGGTCGGGGCGCTGGTCCGGCACCGCCAGGCCTGGCGCACCCACTCGGTGGTCACCGCCGAGCGGGCGGGCCTGCTGCCCGAACTCGCCGGCGTCCCGCTCAGCGCCCACCTGTCGGTGCTCGGCGGCACCGGGCTGTCCGCCTGGGTCGCCCTGACCAGGATCGCCCGGCTCCGGTCCGGCGAGACGCTGTTCGTCTCCGCGGCCGCCGGCGGCGTCGGCACCGCCGCCGGGCAGCTCGCCCGGCTGCTCGGCGCCGGACGGATCGTCGGCAGCACCGGCTCCGCCGCCAAGGCCGCCCGCCTCACCGAGCGGCTCGGCTTCGACGCCGCCTTCGACTACCACGACGGCCCGATCCCGGACCGGCTGCGCGAGGCCGCCCCCGACGGACTGCACGTCTACCTGGACAACGTCGGCGGCGACCACCTGGAGGCCGCCATCGGCGCCCTGCGCGAGTGCGGCCGGATCGCCTGGTGCGGTGCGGTCGCCCAGTACAACCGGCTCGGCAACCCGCCGGCCGCGCCGCGCAACCTGTTCGACGTGGTCGGGAAGAGCCTGCGGCTGGAGGGCTTCCTGGTCCGCGACCACCTCGACGCCCAGCCGGAGCTGTACGACTTCCTGGTCCCGCACCTGCGCTCGGGCGCCGTCGTCCCGGACGAGACGGTCGTGGACGGCTTCGACCGGGTGGTGGACGCCTTCCTCGGCATGCTGCGCGGCGCCAACACCGGCAAGATGCTGGTCCGGATCGCCCACTGACCCGGCCGTCGCCTCCACCGGCCCGGGTCCGGGCGGCGGTACCGCGGGCCGCCCGAGCGGGACGCGACGCCGGACGGCCAGGGTCCCGACTCGGACGGCTCGGGCGGCCCGACCCGGACGGCCCAGTTCCCGCCCCGGGCAGGGCTCAGCCCGGCAGCACGGCCAGTTCCAGCGCGGCGAGCCGGGCCGGGTCGGCCACCACGTCGTACCCGGCCACCCGGCCGTCCGCGACCGTCATCCGCAGCACCAGCCGCAGCCGCCCGTCCGGGGCGATCAGGATGCCGGGCACCCCGTCCACCAGCGCCACCGCACCCCAGCGGGCCCGCCGGCCGAAGACCGCGGTCTCCCCGGCGACGGCCCGCGCGCCCCGGGCCACCAGGGCGCCGCCGGGCCCCAGCGCCGCCGGATCGGCCCGGCGCACCACGTCCGGCGCCAGTACGGCCAGCAGGTCGGTCAGGTCCCCGCCCCGGGCGGCGGCCAGGAAGGCCTCCACCACCCGGCGGTGCCCGGCCAGCGGCTCCGGGGGCAGCGCGGCCGTCCCGCGGACCCGTTGCCGGGCCCGGCTGGCCAGCTTCTTGGCGGCCACCGGGGTCCGCCCGACGATCGGCGCGATCCGGTCGAAGGGCACCGCGAAGCCGTCGTGCAGCACGAAGGCGACCCGCTCGGCCGGGCCCAGCCGGTCCAGCACCACGAGCAGCGCCCGGCCCACCGACTCGACCAGCAGCGCCTCCCGCTCCGGTTCCGGGCCGCCGCCCGCCGCGTCCGGCAGCGCCTCCCCGGCCGGCTCCTCGCGGCGCGCGGCCCGGGCCCGCAGCAGGTCCAGGCAGATCCGGGAGACCACCGTGGTCAGCCAGCCGGGCAGGTTGTCGATCTCCGCCGGATCGGTGCGGACCAGCCGCAGCCAGGCCTCCTGGACGGCGTCCTCGGCCTCGTCGGTCGAGCCGAGCATCCGCTGGGCGATCGCCCGCAGCCGGCCGCGCTCGGCTTCGAAGCGCTCCTCCGGCGGCCCGGCCGCCGCACTGCGGGTACCCGCTCGCCCGTCCTCCGGCGGCCCGGCCGCCGCACCCGACATCGCGTTCCGGTCCATCGGTCACCTTTCCCCGGCTCGGCTCGTCACCGCTATGACGATCCGTCCTCCTCCGAGGTGACCAGGAGACCACCATGACCTCCACCACGCTGCTCCACCTGGACTCCAGCATCAGCCCGGCCGGCTCGGTCAGCCGCGCCCTGACCGCCCGCTTCGCCGACGCCTGGCGCGCCCGGCACGGCACCGCCGTCCGGCACCGGCACCACGACCTCGCCGCCGACCCGGTGCCCCCGGTGCGCGCCGCCTTCGACGCCCTCGGCCGCCGCACCGAACGCAAGGGGACACTCCCGCTGGACGACGTCGACCGTCTCGTCGAGGGGCCGGACGAAGCCCACGAGTGGGCGCTCAGCCGCCCGCTGATCGAGGAGCTGCGGGCCGCCGACACCCTGCTGATCGGCAGTCCGATGTACAACTACACCGTCTCGACCGGCCTCAAGGCCTGGATCGACCGGGTGGCCTTCCCCGGCGTCCACCACGATCCGGAGAGCGGCGAGCCGCTGCTGCGCGACACCCGCGTGGTGGTCGTCGCGGTCCGCGGCGGCGGGTACGCGCCGGGCACCCCGCGCGCCCACTGCGACTTCCAGGTCCCGTACCTGCGGGCGTACTTCGACCGGATCGGGGTCGCGGCGGAGCACCTCCACGTGGTCACCGCCGAGCTCACCAGGGCCGCCGACATCCCGGCGCTGAACGCCCTCCAGCCGCTCGCCGCCGAGTCCCTGGCGGCGGCCGAGGCCGCCCTCGACGAGCTGGCCGCGACGCTCTGAGACGGGCCACCGGCCCGCCCCGCCGACTACAGCGGGGTGACGGCCTTGAGCACCACCAGCAGGGCCACGGCGGCGTTGAGCGCGCACAGCGCCGACGCCGCCGTCCCGATCGCCGCGACCATCGCCGCCAGGCCCGCCGGGGTCTTGGCCGGCGGCCAGTTGCGGGAGGTCGGCACCGGGCCGAGCAGCGCCGCGACCCGGCGCGGCACCGGGCCGGCGGCCGGGGTGGCGAAGGCCGCGAAGCCGGGGGCCGGGGCGGTGTGCGAGACCAGGGCCGCCCGGGCCACCGCCCGCGCGGTGATCCGGCGGTCCCCCACGGCCTGCGCCGACTCCTCGTCCGCCCACCGCTCCGCGCTGTACGCCACCGCGTCCTGCAGGGGCCGCAGGAACGGGTTGACGCAGGCGGCGAGCTGGGTGGTCAACAGGTAGCGGTGGTGCCGGTGGCGCAGGTGCGCCCGCTCGTGCGCGAGCAGCGCCTCGCGCTCGTCGACGGCCAGGCCGGCCAGCATCCCGGTGGAGACGACAACCCGGCCGGGCGAGCCGGGCAGCGCGTAGGCGTACGGGCTGTGGTCCGGCAGCACGGCGAGGTCTCCGGACTCCCCCGGCCCGGCGGGCAGCCCGTTCAGCGCCCGGCGGGCCCGGGCCCGCACCCGCAGGTGCCGGACGGCCGTCCGGGCGCAGGCCAGGCCGACCAGGGCCAGCAGCCACATCGCGGCCGTGCCGACCGTCTCGTGGTACGGCAGCGCGGCCCGCACCTCCGGGTCGGACCAGCTGTCCGGCAGCGGGTTGCCGGGGATCTGCGCGGTGCCCACCACCCCGATCAGCCCGAGGCAGAGCACGCTGCACACCGCCATCACCGCGCTGATCACGGTCATCAGCCGGGCGGCGCCGCGCGGGTGCAGGTGCTGCTCGGTCAGGCGCGCGATCGGGACCGCGGTGAGCGGCAGGACGAGCGGGAGGAAGACGAAGAGGCCCACGGGTCAGCTCTCACGGTCGGGCGCTGCCGGATCGGCGGACGCGGCGTCCAGCAGCGCCCGGAGCAGTTCCTCGTCGTGCGGCAGCAGCGCGGTGACGAAACTGGCCAGGACGGCGTCCCGGTCCGCCTCCCCGTCGAGCATCCGGCGCATCCGCAGCGCGGCCAGCCCGGCGGCGTCCGAGGAGGCCTGCCACAGGTAGGAACGGCCGGAGCGGGTCCGGGTCACGGCGCTCTTGGCGTGCAGCCGGGACAGGATGGTCATCACCGTGGTGTACGCCAGGTCGCCCTCCAGGCGTTCCTGGACCCATCCCGCGGAGGCCGGGCCGGGCGCCTGCTGGAGCACCGCCAGCACCTGCGCCTCCAGCTCGCCCTGGCCGCGTCGTCGGGCCGGCGCGTCCCCGGCCACCGGGGCGTGCCTCTGGTCTGCCATGACGGCCCACTCCCTCCGGATGCCGCGCCCGGACCGACGGGCGCGGGTTCATCCTAACGAGCGCGGGCCCGCGCCGAACCGGTCGGAGCGAAGGGTTCGGGCGCGTACGGCGCCGCCCCGGCGGTGCCTCCGGGGCGGGCACCGGTCAGGTCCGGGCCCGCTGGGTCACCGCGATGCAGACCAGCACCACCACCGCGGTGGCCGGCGCCGCGGCCGGCAGCTGCTCGCCGAGCAGCAGCACCGACCAGAGAAGCGTCAGCAGCGGCTGCGCGAGCTGGAGCTGGCTGGCCCTGGGCACCCCGATCCGGGCCATCCCCCGGTACCAGAGCACGAATCCGCCGAGCTGGGAGACCGCCGCCGTGTACACCAGTCCGACCAGTGCCTTCGCCCCGAGCCGGACCGGTTCGGCGCCCAGCCCGAGGGCGGTGGTCAGCAGCGTCGCGGGCAGCGCCGCCACCACCGCCCAGGCGATCACCTGGGCGCCCGGGAGGTCCCGGGCGAGCCGCCCGCCCTCGGCGTAGCCTGCGGCGCAGAGCAGCACCGCCACGAACAGGTAGAGGTCGGCGACGGTCGGCCGGCCGTGGCTCTGCACCAGGGTGAAGGCCAGTACGGCCCCCGCCCCGGCGAGCGCCGCGCCCCAGAACGCCCCGGACGGGCGGCGACCGGTGCGCAGCGCCGCGACCGCAGCCGTGGCCAGCGGCAGCACGCCGATGACCACCGCCGAGTGGGCGGTCGAGGAGGTGCGCAGGGCGAGCGTGGTCAGCAGCGGGAAGCCGAGGACACAGCCGGCGGAGACCACCAGCAGTCCGGGCCAGTGCCGCCGCTGCGGCAGCGGGGCGCGGACGGCCGCCAGGTGGAGCACGGCCAACAGGCCGGCCAGGGCGCCTCGCAGGCCGGTCGCGGACCACGGGCCGAAGCCGGTCAGGGACCACGCGGTGGCGGGGAAGCTGAGCGAGAAGGAGACCACCGCGAGGGCCGCGAGGGCGGTGCCGGACGCGGCGGGCCGTCGGGGTGCTACCGGCCGCGGAAGGATAGCGCTATCTTGTGCCGTCATGAACGAGCGTAGCAGCGTGACCGAACTCGCCGACATCCTGCGGCGGGAAGTGGAGCGCTACCCGGAAGGGCGGAAGCTTCCCGCCAGCCGGGTGCTGGTGGAGCGCCACCAGGTCAGCCCGGTGACGGTCTCCCGGGCCATCGCGGTGCTCGTGGCCGAAGGGCTGGTGGTCTCCCGGCCGGGCGCCGGGGTGTTCC
Source organism: Kitasatospora sp. NPDC002543 (assembly GCF_053594915.1). Lineage (NCBI taxonomy): Bacteria > Bacillati > Actinomycetota > Actinomycetes > Kitasatosporales > Streptomycetaceae > Kitasatospora > Kitasatospora sp. NPDC002543. The sequence continues at coordinate 56,871 of NZ_JBSFWR010000041.1, forward strand.
GGGCGGCGGCCTTCGCCGCGGCCCCGGCCGTCCCCGCCGCACCGCCCGGCCGGACCGGCGACCTCTCCTGGCAGCAGATCGCGCTCAGCGCCGAGTCCGGCCCGCGCGATCTGTTCGCGGCCCCGGTGTTCGCCACCCTCCGGGTGCCCCCGCCCGACGTCGTCGACCTCAACAGCGGCTACCCGCACGCCTCGCTGCTGCCCGAGCGGCTGCTCGCCGCCGCCCTCGCCCGGGCCGGCCGGCGGCCGGGCGCCTGGGACCGCCCGCCCACCGACGGCCTCACCGAACTGCGCGGCTGGTTCGCCCGCGACATCGGCGGCCACGGCGGGCCGATCGGCGCCGGGGACGTGCTGATCACCTCCGGCGGGCAGAGCGGGCTGACCGTCGCCATGCGCGCGCTCGCCGCGCCCGGCTCACCGGTGCTGGTGGAGTCGCCGACGTACTCGGGCATCCTGGCGGTCGTCCGGGCGGCCGGGCTGCGGCCCGTCCCCGTCCCGGTCGACGCCGACGGCGTGCGCACCGACCTGCTCGCGGACGCCTTCGCTGCCACCCGGGCGCGGGTCTTCGTCTGCCAGCCGCTGTTCCAGAACCCCACCGGCGCGGTGCTGTCGCCCGGCCGGCGGTCGGAGGTGCTGCGGATCGCCCGGGCGGCCGGGGCCTTCGTGGTCGAGGACGACTTCGCCCGGCTGCTGGTCCACGCGGACGCGCCCGCGCTGCCGCGTCCGCTCGCCGCCGACGACCGGGACGGGGTGGTCGTGCACCTGCGCTCGCTGACCAAGGCGGCCTCCCCCAACCTGCGGGTCGGCGCCCTCACGGCGCGCGGCCCGGCGCTGGCCCGGCTGCGGGCCACCCAGGTGGTGGACAGCTTCTTCGTGCCCCGGCCGCTCCAGGAGGCCACCCTGGAGCTGGTCGCCGACCCGGCCTGGGCCCGCCACCTGCGCACCCTCGGCGCCGAACTGCGCGACCGCCGCACCGCCGCCGTCGCCGCCCTGCACCGCGAGCTGCCCGGCGTCCTCGGCACCCACCGCCCGGGCGGCTACCACCTGTGGCTGCGCTTCCCGGACGGCGTCGACGACACCACGCTGGCCGAGGCCGCCCTGCGCGCCGGCGTCCAGGTCTCCCCCGGCCGCCCGTACCACCCCGCCGAACCCCCGGCCCCCCACCTGCGGCTCAGCTACGCCGCCGCCGAGAGCCCCGCCCAGGTCGCCGAGGGCGTCCACCGGCTGCGCCTGGCGTACGAGGAGCCGGCGGGCTGACGGCCCTACCGCCCGTGACCCGCCATGCGCTCCAGGCGGGCGATGCGCTCGGCCATCGGCGGGTGGGTGGAGAAGAGCTTCGCGCCGGTCTCACCGGGGCGGAACGGGCTGGCGATCATCATGTGGCTCGCGGTCTGGAGCTGCGGCTCGGGCGGAAGGGGCAGCTGCCGGGTGCCGGCGTCGAGCTTGCGCAGGGCGCTCGCGAGGGCGAGCGGGTCACCGGTGATCCGGGCGCCGTCGGCGTCGGCCTGGTACTCGCGGGAGCGGCTGACCGCCATCTGGATCAGTCCGGCGGCGAGCGGGCCGAGGATCATGATGGCGAGCATCCCGAACAGCCCGGGGCCGTCGTCGTCCTCGTTGCGGCCGAACGGGATCAGCCAGGCGAAGTTCACCAGGAACATCACCACCGAGGCGAGCGCCCCGGCCACCGAGGAGATCAGGATGTCCCGGTTGTAGACGTGGCTCAGCTCGTGCCCGAGCACGCCCCGCAGCTCGCGCTCGTCCAGGATCCGCAGGATGCCCTCGGTGCAGCAGACCGCCGCGTTGCGCGGGTTGCGGCCGGTGGCGAAGGCGTTCGGGGCCGGGGTCGGGGAGATGTAGAGGCGGGGCATCGGCTGGCGGGCCGAGGTGGAGAGCTCGCGCACGATCCGGTACAGCCCGGGGGCCTCGAACTCGCTGACCGGCCGGGCCCGCATGGCCCGCAGCGCGATCTTGTCGCTGTTCCAGTAGGCGTAGGCGTTGGTCCCGAGGGCGACCACCAGGGCGATCACGAAGCCGGTGCGGCCGAAGAGGCCGCCGATCACCAGGATCAGCGCCGAGAGGCCTCCGAGCAGGACCGCGGTCCTCAGTCCGTTGTGCCGGCTGTGCACGTCAGGCCCTCCAATGGTGCGGTGGGGAAGCCCTTTCTGCCTCGTCCCTCTTGCCCGGTCAACGGGTGGGGCCGACGGCCTTGTTCCCTTGTGACCGACGCGACACCGCCGGCCCGGGCCCCCGGCACCGCCCGGCGCCCACGGGCCGCCCGCCCCGGCGCACCCCGGGCCGCACCCCCCGGTACGGCCCGGCGGCGGCTCAGAACAGCGAGCCGCCCGCGACCTGGAGGACCAACTGCGGCGCCACCGAGAGGACCACGGCCGCCGAGGCGCAGAGCCCCAGCGTCGCGGTGAGGCTCACCGGCAGGCGCTGCCCTGCGGCGGCCTCGCCGAGGGGCGCGTCACCCGCGGGGGCGAACAGCCGGGCCGTCCACAGCAGGTAGTAGTACAGGGCGACGACCACGTTGACGGCCATCACCACGGCCAGCCAGCCCAGCCCGGCGTCGACCGCCGCGCGGAACACCACGACCTTGCCGAACAGGCCGATCACGCCCGGCGGCAGCCCGGCCAGGCAGAGCAGGAAGAAGGCCAGCGCCAGCGCCGTCCAGCGGTTGCGGGCGAACAGCCCGCGGAAGTCGTCCACGCTGGTCCCGGCCCGGCGGCCGACGGCGGCGACCACCCCGAAGGCCCCGAGGTTCACCACGCCGTAGATCAGCGCGTACGCGGCGGTGGCCCCGAGCGGGTCGGCCCCGGTGGGCGCGTAGCCGGCGGCGGCGAGCGGCACCAGCAGGTAGCCGGCCTGGCCGACCGAGGACCAGGCGAGCAGCCGCACCGCGCTGTACCGGGTGTCGAAGCGCTGCCGCAGCGCGCCGACGTTGCCGGCGGTCATGGTGACGGCGGCCAGCACCGCGAGCACCAGGCCCCAGGTGTGGGCGTACGGGCGGAAGGCGATGGTGGTGGCGAGCGCGAGCCCGGAGAGGCCGGCCGCCTTGCCGACCACCGAGAGGTAGCCGGCCACCGGCAGCGGGGCGCCGGTGTAGGTGTCGGGCACCCAGAAGTGGAACGGGACGGCGGCGACCTTGAAGGCGAAGCCGACCAGGGTCAGCACCGCACCCGCCTCGGCCAGCGGCTTCAGCTGCGCGGGCGCGTGCTCCAGGCCCTGGGCGACGGCACCGAGGTGGAGGCTGCCGCTCGCCGCGTAGACGAAGCCGACGCCGAGCAGCATCACGGCGGTCGCGGTCACCGAGGAGACGAAGAACTTGAACGCGGCCTCGGCGCCCCGGCCGTCCCGGCGCAGCGCGACCAGTGCGAAGGCGGGCAGCGAGGCGACCTCCAGGGCGATCACCATGGTGGCGAGGTCCCGGGCGGCGGGCAGCAGGGCGGCGCCGGTGGCGCTGGACAGCAGCAGGAACCAGTACTCGCCGCGCGGCAGCGCGTCGCGCTCCACGGTGTGCGCGGACAGCAGCGCCGCGATCAGCGCACCGCCGAGGGCGAGCAGCTGGAACACCAGGGCGAAGTGGTCGGCGACGTACGAGCAGCCGCCGTTGTCGGACCCCCCTGCTACGTTCTGCACGCAGAAGGTCGCTCGGGGTGATCCGCCGGTGAGGGGAAGGAGCGCGATGAGGGCGAGGGCGAGTCCGGCCGCGGTGACGCGGCCGAGCCACCGCTTGTGCCGTTCGGGCAGGAACAGGTCCGTGAGCAGCACGGCGAGGGCGGCCACGGCGGCGATCAGCGGGGGCGCGATCGCCACCCAGTCCACGGACTGGATCAGGCTGCCCGGGTTGGCTACGGCGAGGGAGGTCACAGTGTGCTGCCCCGTGGAGTGAGGTCCGAGTGCGGCGGTCTGGGCTGCGAGCACGGTCAGCCACCCCCGAGGAGGTGCTTGACGGCGGGGTCGGAGAGGCCGAGCAGCAGCGCGGGCCAGAGGCCGGCGAGCAGGGTGAGCGCGGCCAGCGGCATCCAGCTGACGGCCTCGTACGGGCGCAGGTCGGCGACTTCGGCCACCGGGGCGGGCTGCTCGGGGTCGCCCATGCAGACGCGCTTGACCACGATCAGGAGGTACGCGGCGGTGAGGAGGGTGCCGAGGCCCGCCAGGACCATGTAGGTGACGAACGCGGGGCGCGACAGGCCGTCGGCCGGGTCGAACGCGCCGAACATGGCGAGCAGCTCGCCCCAGAAGCCGGCCAGGCCGGGCAGGCCGAGGCTGGCCACGGCGGCGAAGGCGAGCAGCCCGCCCAGCCGCGGGGCCCGGCCGTACAGGGCGGCGCCGGTGGCGCCGGAGAGGGTGTCGAGGTCGGCCGTGCCGTAGCGGTCCTTGAGCGCGCCGACGACGAAGAACAGCAGACCGGTGATCAGGCCGTGGGCGATGTTGGCGAACAGCGCCCCGTTGACGCCCACCGGGGTGAGGGAGGCGATGCCGAGCAGCACGAAGCCCATGTGGCCGACGGAGGAGTAGGCGATGAGGCGCTTGAGGTCGCCCTTGGCGCCGGAACCAGAGGGCGCGGAGCGCTTCGAGAGAAGGGTGGCGGTGCGCGACGGGAGGGCCAGTGCCAGGCAGGCCAGTGAGCCGTAGACGATGCCGACGGCCGCGAAGGCACCCAGGTAGGGGGCGAGCGTCGCGGCGCCGTCCGGCACGACCGGGAGGAGGACGCGGACCAGGCCGTAGGTGCCCATCTTCAGCAGCACGCCGGCGAGCAGCACCGAGCCCACCGTCGGGGCGGCGGTGTGGGCGTCGGGGAGCCAGCTGTGCAGCGGCCAGGCGGGGGCCTTGACCGCGAGCCCGACCAGGATCGCCAGCGCGGCGATCACCTGGGTGGTGTGGCTCAGGCCGCTGCCGTGCGCGGCGGCCAGGGCCTGCATGTCGAAGGTGCCGGCCTTGCTGCCGATCAGCAGGAAGCCGAGCAGCATCACGGCCGAGCCGAGCAGGGTGTAGAGGATGAAGCGGTTGGCGGCCGGCACCTTGGCGCCGCTCCCCCAGCGGGCGATCAGGAAGTACATCGGGATCAGCACGATCTCGAAGGCCAGGAAGAAGAGCAGGAGGTCCAGCACCGCGAAGGTGGCGAGCATGCCGACTTCAAGCAGCAGGAACAGCCCGACGAAGGCCTGCGCCGAGGGCACCGCCTCGCCGCTCGGCAGCCGCTTCTCCGAGTACAGCGCGCAGAGGAAGGTGAGCAGCGCGGTCAGCACGACCAGCGGCAGCGAGACGCCGTCCACCCCGAGGTGGAAGCGCACGTGCAGGGCCGGGATCCAGTCCAGGTCGGTGGTGGCCTGCATCCGGGCGGGGTCGCCGTGGTCGAAGCCGGCCGCCAGGGCGACGGAGAGCAGGAGCACCGCGCCGGTGACGACGGAGTTCAGCCGCAGGGCCCGCCGGTCGGCGACGGCCCGTTCCGGCCCGAACACCGGCGCCAGGGTGAGCGCCGCGCCGAGCAGCGGCAGCACCAGGAGGGCGATGAGGACTGCGTTCATCGGGGGCTCCCCGCAGCGGTCGAGGGGACGGGGGTGGAGGGCAGCGGCACCGGTTACACCGCCACCAGGACGGCCAGCAGGACGACGACGGCGAGCAGGGCGCTGAGGTACGTCTGCGCGTTGCCGGTCTGGGCGAGCCGCACGGCCCGGCCGAGCAGGTTGGCGCCCGCTCCGCTGCCGCGCACGTAGGTCTCGACGACCTCGCGGTCGAGGAAGCGGACCAGCCTGGCGGCGGCGCCCACCGGGCGGACGAACAGCGCCTGGTAGAGCCGGTCGACGCCGAAGCCGTGCCGGGCCGGGCCGAACAGCGGCCCGAGCAGGGTGCGCCCGGGGTCGGCGACGATCACCTCGGTGGCCGGGGCCCCGCCCTGCCCGGGCACCCGGCCCGCGGCGGCCGGAGCCGGGTGGCCGGTACCCAGCCGGGCGGTCGCGGCGCGCCAGGCGCCGTACGCGGCGAGCGCGCCGACCACGGCGAGCCCGGTCCCGGTGACGGCGGTGACGGCGGAGGGCCGCAGCGAGCCGCCGTCCAGCAGCGCGGGCAGCCAGTCCGAGCGCAGGCCCACGATGCCGAAGCCCATGGTCGGCACCGCCAGCACCCACAGCGGCCAGCGCATCGCGGGCGGCTCGGCGGCGGCCGGGTCGGCCTCGTCGAGCTCGGGCGAGTACGGCGCTCCGGCCTCGTGGTCGGCCACGACGGTGCCCCGGTCGGCGGCGGGCAGCACCCGCGGCGCGGCCGCGGCGGCCCCGGCCGGGCTGTGGAACGCGATCAGGAAGAGCCGGGTCGCGTACGCGGCGGTGAGCAGCGCGGTGAGCCCGGCGGAGATCAGCACGATCCATCCGGCCGCCTGCGGCACCGCCGAGGCCGGGCCGAGTCCGTTGGTCAGCGCCTCGCCCTTGGCCGCGTGCTCGGCGGCGGTCAGCACCGCCTCCTTGCTGAAGAAGCCGGAGAACGGCGGCAGCCCGACCAGGGCGACCAGCGCGATGCCCGTCGTCCAGTAGGCGTCCGGCACCCGCTTGCGCAGCCCCGGGATGCGGGACATCGCGGAGAGCGAGTTGGTGTGCGCGGCGTGGATCACCACCCCGGCGGCCAGGAACAGCAGCGCCTTGAACGCGCCGTGGCTGACCAGGTGGAAGACGGAGGCCTCGCGGTCCCCGGAGGCCAGGGCTCCGGCCATGTAGCCGAGCTGGCCGACGGTGGAGTAGGCGAGCACCCGTTTGAGGTCGTCCTGGGCGAGCGCGCAGAGCGCCGAACCGATCATCGTCACGGCGGCCATCAGCGCGAGCACGACCAGCGCCGCACCCGACAGCAGGAACACCGGCATCAGCCGGGCGACCAGGTAGATGCCGGCCGCGACCATGGTGGCGGCGTGGATCAGCGCGGAGACCGGGGTCGGGCCGGCCATCGCGTCCGGGAGCCAGGTGTGCAGCGGGAACTGGGCGCTCTTGCCGGCCACGCCGGCGAGCAGCAGCAGCGCGGTCAGCGTCGGGTGCCCGAGCCGGCCCTCCGTGGCGGCCGCCAACACGTCCGGGACGCGGAAGCTGCCGGCGTCCGCGCCGAGCAGGAAGATCCCGAACAGGAACGGCACGTCACCGAGCTTGGTGACCAGGAAGGCCTTCAGCGAGGCCGAGCGGGCGTCCGCGGTCTCCCAGTGGTGGCCGATCAGGAAGTACGAGCACAGGCCCATGACCTCCCAGCCGACCAGCAGCACGATCAGGTCGCCCGAGTAGACCACCAGGAACATCGCCGCGGTGAACAGCGAGACCAGCGCCGCGTACGACGGGTAGCGCGGGTCCTCCTTGAGGTACGCGGTCGAGTAGACCTGGACGCAGGTGGCGACCAGGCCGACCAGCACCGAGATCAGCGAGCTGAAGCCGTCCAGGTGGAGCGCGAGCGCGATGTCCGGACCGCCGGTCGGGGTGAGCCGGGTGGCGGCGTCCAGGGTCTGGCCGGTGCCGAGCTGGAGGGCGACCACCAGGGCGAGCACCGCCGACACGGCGACCGGGACGATCGCCAGCGGCCGGGCCAGCCCGGGCGCCTTCCTGCCGACGGCCAGGGTCGCGGCGGCACCGAGCGCGGGCAGCGCCGGGACGAGTACGGGCAGGGCGAGGTTCATGCGGCGGCCTGGCCCTTCAGTGCCTCGGCTCCGGCCGGCGCCGCGGCGTCGACCGGCGTCTCCTCGGCGGCGAGCGCCTCGGCCGGGTCGCCGAGCGCGGTGGCCCGGTCGATGTCCGCGGTGCCCCGGGCCCGGAACAGCAGCAGGACGATGGCGAGCCCCAGCCCGACCTCGGCGGCGGCGACGGTGATGGTGAACAGGGTGAGCGCCTGCCCGGCGTGCAGCGAGTCCCGCAGCCAGGCGTCGAAGGCGACCAGGTTGAGGTTGACGGCGTTGAGCATCAGCTCGACGGACATCAGCACCAGGACGGCGTTGCGCCGGGCGAGCACGCCGTACACGCCGACGCTGAACAGCAGCGCGGCGAGGACGGCGGGGTAGGCGAGGTGCATCAGCTCTCCTCCGTCACGGGCGCGGACGGCGCAGGCGCGGACGGCGCGGACGGCGCGGACGGCTCCGGCACGGGCGGCTTCGGCGCCGTCGCGGCGACCGTCCCGTTGGACCCGACCGGCCGCCCGGCGCGCAGCCTGCCCGCCCGGGGCGCCGGCACCCGCCGCCCGGAGCCGCGGGACAGCACGATCGCGCCCACCAGCGCCGCCAGCAGCAGCACGGACAGCGCCTCGAAGGGCAGCACCCAGTGCCGGAACAGGCTCTCCCCGGTGACGGCGGCCGAGCCGCCGCCCTGACCGAGGTCGATCCAGGAGGTCCGGAAGGCGTCGACCACCAGTGTGACCAGCGTCCCGGCCGATGCCAGCGCCACGGCCAGGGCCGCCCAGCGGTTCTTGGAGTCGGCGTCCGGCGAGCGCCCGATCGGCGCCTTGGTGAGCATCAGCCCGAACAGCACCAGGACGACCACCGAGCCGAGGTAGATCAGCACCTGCACCCAGGCGATGAACTCGGCCGTGAGCAGCAGGAACTCCACCGCCAGCCCGCCGAGCGCGACCACCAGCCAGAGCGCGGCGTGCACCAGCTGCCTGGTGGTCACCGAGACCACGGCCGAGCCGAGCACGGCGATGCCGACCAGCAGGAAGACGATCTCCTGCCCGGTCGGGGACAGGAACGAACGGGCGGCCGGCTCCAGGGAGCCGGTCGCCGCGAGAAGCGTGGTGGCACCGATCACGCGTCGTCACCCTTCTCCTCGGTAGCCGGTCGCGCGGCCGCGGCCGCGGCC